>CAYPAZ010000252.1:0-3981 GCA_964408835.1 uncultured Anaerolineaceae bacterium | reverse complement strand
CCCATCGCCTCGAGCGTCCCACCGGAGTGCGACCGCCAGAGCTCCAGGGGGTCCGTGGTGCCTCCCACGCAGGTCTCGTAGGCGTGTGCCAGCGCCAGCATCCGCGAAGGGAGCGTGTTCAGCAGCGTGTCGTCCATGTCCCACAGGATGGCTCTCACCTCAGCGCTCCCGGACGCTGGATGCCTCGCGCGGCGAACACCTCTTCCATCACCGGCCACGCCTCGATCGCCGCCGGGAATCCCGCATACACCGCCACCATCCGCATCGTCTGCACCAACTGCTCAGCGGTGGCCCCGTGGTTCAGCGCGCCGTTGATGTGCGAACGAAGCGGACCGCCCCGTCCGCCCAGTGCAGCGAGCATCGCCACCACCTGCAGCGAGCGCGTCTTCCGGTCCAAAGCCGGGTGCGCCCACACGTCCAAACCGAAGTCCACGACATCATCCGCAAGCTCCGGGTACTGCCCGCGCAGCCGCGAGCGCGCCTGCTTCGGCTCGGTGCCGCTCAGCGTCCGGAGGACATCGTCGCCTCCCGGGGCATTCTGGCCGGCTGGCCCGCCGATTGCCGTGCGGAGCGCCTCCTCGATGGCCGCCCCTTCGTCCGGACGCTCGATCAGCCCCAGCATGGCGAGCAGTGATTGGCGCAGCGGTTCCTCCACCTCCACCGAGGCGAGCTCCTCGGGCGCGAACCAGGTGGCTCCAACCCCCGCCGGCGCCGACGGCTCGCCCTGCCAGTCGCTCGGCGCATACACGTTGTAGACCAGGTACCCGCCTTCGCGGGGCAGGTATACCGTCTCGAGGAAGTCGTCCTCCACCGCCGGCGCCGCGACCCCGTACGAAGACAGGATCGCGTCTAACGCTCCGTCCACATCGTCATGCTCGGCCAGCAGCGGACCACCCGGCAGCACCCACGGCTCCGCAGGCCCCGGCCGGACCATCATTACCCGCCCTTCGCGCATCAGGATCGCGGCGACGTGGATCTGGCCGCTCACGTGGTCCTCTCCGCTCTGGTGTTCAGGACGCTGGTAAGAAGGATTCGCATCGAAGCCGGCATCAGGCTCGCGGCTATGTCCGCCTCATCCAGCCATTCGCCCCCCGCCCCGATTTCGCCATCGTACTCCCAGACCGAGTAGAACCCGGAGAAGTACTCGCGGTCCTCTGCGGGATGCCGATAAAAAAAGGCGCCCTGCGCCCACGAAGCCACCGGCTCGATCCCGAGCTGCTCGCGAAGGTGCTCCGCCAGCTCCACCTTCCGGTCCTCAGCCAGCTTCCTGAACACTCCCCCGGGGAGCCCGTACCCCAGCCCATGCCGCGTCACGAACACCCGCCGGTCGCGGACGATGATGGCGTAAACGCGGTCGGGCCGGTCGTCACTCATCGCTGACTCCCGGGCCCCCGCCGAACACGTCCGGCGCTGCGGGGGACTGCGTCCTGCCTCCGATGTCTGACATGCGACGGCCCCCTACCCGTATCCCAGGCTGCCGGTTGGCGCTTCCGCCGCCGCTATCTCCGCCTGGTCGATCGCCCGCATGAGCGCGCCCATCTTGTTCACAGTCTCAACGTACTCGGTGTAGGGCACGGAGTCGTAGACGATCCCGCCCCCCGCCTGCAGGTAGGCGGTTCCGTCTTTGATCACCATCGTCCGAATCGCTATGCAGGTGTCCAGGCTCCCGGCGAAGCTCGCGTAGCCGACGGCCCCCGCGTAAACCCCGCGCCGCTCGCGTTCCACCTCCGCGATGATCTCCATTGTGCAGGCTTCCGCGACCACCGAGACGGTCCCCGCCGGGAACACGGCCCGGAACGCATCGAACGCCGTCTTGTCGTCCCGCAGCTCACCCGAGACGTGGCTCACGATGTGCATGACGTGCGAATAGCGCTCGATGTGCATGAGCGAGTCCACGTTGACTGTTCCTGGCTTCGCGACCCGGCCGACATCGTTGCGCCCAAGGTCCACGAGCATGATGTGCTCCGCGCGCTCCTTCTCGTCGCCCAGGAGTTCCTCCGCCAGCCGTTCGTCCTCTTCGGGAGTCGCCCCCCTTGGCCGCGTGCCCGCGATCGGGTGGTTCGTAACCACCCCGTCTTCCACCCGCACGAGGAGCTCCGGCGAAGCGCCAACAATCTGGAACTCGCCCAGGTCCAGGTAGAACATGTACGGCGACGGGTTCACCGTCCGGAGCTGCCGGTAGATGTTGAACGGGTGCACGGCGGTCCTGCGCGCCAGCCGCTGAGAGGGGACAGCCTGGATCACTTCCCCTGCGATCACGTCCTCGCGGATCCGCTCCACCATCAGCTCATACCCCTCGCGTCCAACGTTCGACTCCGCTTTCCCGGAAGACCTCAGCACAGCCGATACCTCCTGCGGCGGCAGCGGCACCGTCGGGTTCGAAAGCCGCTTCACGAGGTCATCGATCTTGAACGCCGCCTGGGCGTAAGCGGCGTCCACATCGCCGTCCAGCCGGCAGTGCGCGATCGCCTTCATCGTGTGCCGCAGGTGGTCGAATACAACCATCGAATCGGCGAACAGGAACAGGGCCTCCGGCAGCCCGAGCGGGTCGGCCTGTGGGCGCGCGACCTTCGGTTCGAAGTGCCGCACCGCGTCGTAGGCAACATAACCAATCGCGCCGCCCGTGAACGCCGGGACGCCCTCCAGCGGAATGAACTTGAACTGCGCGAGTTCCATCTCCACCGGGATGAGTGGGTCGCCGGCAACGTCGAAGCCCTCGCCGGTCTTCACCACCCGGTACGGCTGCGTGCCTATGAACGAGTAGCGCGCCAGCCGCTCGCCCCCTTCCACGGATTCCAGCAGGAACGAGTACGGCCCCTGCCTCACCTTCAGGAACGCCGAAACCGGAGTCTCGAGGTCCGCGGTCACCTCGCGGAAAACCGGGCAAAGGTTTCCCCGCCCGCTGGCGGCGATGCCCCGCATCTCCTCCAGCGTGGGCCGCAACATCAGTACCGCTCCAGGTAGTTGAGTCCCAGGGCGTCGCGCACCATCCGCATCGTCTCGCCCGCCGTCGACCGCCCCTGCCGGGTTCCAGCTTCGAGCGCGTCTTGCACCAGCTTCATGTTGCCGGCGTACTTCGCTCGACGGTCGCGGATCGGGTCAAGGAAGCTGTTCAGCGCCACAGCCAGCTTCGCTTTCACTTCGGCGTCCCCCACCGTCCCCTTCCGGTATCGCTCCTTCAGGTCCGCCACTTCATCTGTGTCCGCGTTGAACGCGTCGTGATACATGAACGCCGGCGTCACGTCCGGGTCGCCCGGCTCGGTCGGGCTCATCCGCGGCGTGAACATCGAACGGACCTTTTTCGTGACTGTGTCCGCGTCGTCGCCGAGATAGATTGCGTTGTTCAGCGATTTGCTCATCTTGGCCTGGCCGTCCGTGCCAACCAGGCGTGGGATCCGGCCCACCAGCCCCTCCGGCTCCGGGAACACCTCCTTGAACTGGCGGTTGAACCGCCGCGCCACCTCCCGCGTCATCTCGATGTGTGGCAGTTGGTCCTCACCTACCGGCACGAGGTGCGCCCGCGGCATCAGGATGTTCGCCACCTGCATCACCGGGTAAGTGTAAAACGCTACCGGCACCGACTTGTTCCCGAACGCCTTCATTTCAGCCTTCAAGGTTGGGTTCCGCTCGAGCATCGAGACCGGAAGGAACCATGACAGCCATGTTGTGAGCTCTGCGTGCTCCGGCACGAGGCTCTCGATCACGTAGTGGCTGCCCTCCGGGTCCAGCCCGACCGCCAGGAAGTCCAGCGCCACCTCCCACACGGAGTCCCGGACCTTTTGCATGTCGTCCGCGTAGTCCGAGACCTGGTAGTCGGCGATCAGGAAGTAGCACTCGTAGTCGTGCTGCAGCCGCACCCAGTTCTCGAGCGCCCCGGCGTAGTGACCCAGGTGCAACGGCCCGGTTGGCCGGATACCGGTGAGGATGCGCTTCCGCTCCGTCACCGCGGCCCACCCCGATTGCCACGCGGTCCCGGGACGA
>CAYPAZ010000251.1:0-3985 GCA_964408835.1 uncultured Anaerolineaceae bacterium | reverse complement strand
TCAGCATCGCCGTCACCAACAACAAAATGCAGGCCACCCTCGGCGGCCCCGGCCCAACCTACGACCTCTGCCAGGCGATCCGCGAAGAGCTCGGCGTTCCCTGACCCGCTTCGCGCTGGTATCGTCCCCACCAACCGATCGTTTGGGGAACCCGCCCGTGACCGCCGCTACCTCCGTCCAGGCCGCCGTCGAAGCGCTCGTCCAGCGCCAGCTCGATGACGGGCGCCAGCTCGGCCTCCAGGTCGCCGCCTACCTCCACGGCGAACTCGTCGTCGATATCTCCGCCGGCGTCATGGGCCCCCGCGACCCCCGCCCCGTCCACCCCGATACCCTTTTCACCAGCTTCTCCACCACCAAGGGCGTCGCCTCCGCCGCTCTCCACCTCCTCGCCGACCGCGGCCTCGTAGACTACGACCTCCCCGTGGCCCACTACTGGCCCGAATTCGGCGCCCACGGCAAGGACCGCGTCACCGTCGCCCAGGCCATGGCCCACATGGCCGCCATCCACGAAGCCCCCAACCCCCTCACCGCCGCCTTCGTCACCGATTGGGAAGGCGGCCTCCGCTACGTCGCCGATGCCGTCCCCGCCTGGGAGCCCGGCACCGCCACCGGCTACCACGCCCTTACCTGGTCCTGGGTCGCCGGCGGTATCATCCAGCACGCCTCCGGCCGCCACATCAAGGAGGTCCTCGAAGACGACATCGCCCGCCCCCTCGGCATCTCCGGCGAGATGTACATCGGCATCCCCGATGGCGTCGAAGAGCGCCTCGCGACCCTCAAAGCCGCACCCGGCGGCCGCTCCGGCACCGAAACGCCCGGCCCCGTCAACCCCGAGCTCCTCAAGTCCATGCCCCCCCGGATGGAGTTCACCTACCACCAGCTCGAAATCCGCAGAGCCTGTCTCCCGGCCTCCAACGGCCACTTCACCGCCCGCGCCCTCGCCCGCCTCTACGGAGCCCTCGCCAACGGCGGCGAAATCGATGGCGTTCGCCTCGTCTCCCCCGAGCGCATCCCCCACATGTACCGCCTGGTCACAGACGCCGAAGACCGCGTCCTCGGCGGGCACCCCCGCAAAGGCATCGGCTTCTGGCTCGGCGACCCCGTCGGCAACGACACGCTCCCCTTTGGCCGCCGTCCCACCGCCTTCGGCCACAAAGGCAACGGCGGCTCCGTCGGCTTCGCTGACCCCGAGACCGGACTTGGTGTCGGCATCACCATCAACCTCATGCAGCCCCTCCTCCACCAGGATGGCCCCACCGTCGAAATCTGCGACCTCATCCGCTCGGAACTCGGCATACCCTGACCCGCATGCACAGGTGACCGGCGACCCTTATCCTTTCGCTTCAAGCTAAAGGACGGTGCCGGCCCATGGACGAACGCGAACAGCAACTCCTCGCCCAGGTGCGCGAACTTTCGCGCTCGACATTCACGGAGCGCGCAGCCGCCTACGATCGCGAGGGCCGCTTCACGGCCGAAAACGTCGAGGACCTGAAGGCGCTGGGTATCACCGCCATGTCCCTCCCCGCCTCCCTCGGCGGCCTCGAAGTCGGCGCCGAAGCCCAGATGCGGATCATGGAGGAGATCGCCTACGGCGATGCCTCCACCGCCGTCGCCCTCAACATGCACGCCCTCGTCGCCGACCTCCTTGCGTGGATGCCCCCCTTCCCCCGCCGCGACACCGTCCTCGAAGACATCGGTCGCAACGGCGCCCTCATCTGCGCGCCGGGTTCCATCCCCACCGGTGAGCTCGATAACCGCAAGACCGGCTTCAAGATGGTCGAGGATGGCGACAACGTCATCATCAACGGCCGCGCGGGCTTCGCTTCTATGTCCGATGGCGCCACCTACGTCATCGTCGGCGGCACCATAGACCGCGGCGAAGGCAACGAGCCCGATGTCTGCCTCACCCTGCCCCGCAAGGACACGCCCGGCCTCAAGGTCATGGGTAATTGGGACGCCATGGGCCTCCGCGGCACCGCCAGCCACGATATCGTCGTCGAGAACGCCATCATCCCGAAGAGCGAAGCCCTCATCGTCCCGGCGGCGGTCCTCCGCGCGATCAACCAGGCGCAGGAAGGCGCCACCGGCGGTGGCGTCATGCAGAACCGCGCCCGCGGCGCACTTGGCATCCTCGCGATCTGGCTCGGCCTCGGCCAGGCCGCGATGGACTTCACCACCGACTACGTCAAGAACCGCTACGGCTATCTCGCCGCTCCCAGCCAGATCGACGGCGCCCAGGCCCCCGGCTACCGCTCCGACGAAGCATGGGCCCAGATGGGCATCGGCAACATGGAGTTCTGGCTCGAAAGTGCCCGCGTTGTCTTCTACGACACCGTCGCGAGCCTCGCCACCCCCTACCCAACGCCCCAGGACTTCACTCGGCGGATGGTGCTCACCGTCTACCACATGCGCCGCATGGCCGAAGAGGTCGCCATGGGCTCCATGAAGACGTGCGGCGCCCACGCCTACGTGCGCGACCGTCCTCTCGAACGCATCTTCCGCGACCTCACCGGCGGCGTCGTCATGGCGTGGAAGACCGATTCCCTCGTCCAGACGCTCGGCCAGGGCGCGCTTGGCATGCCCATCACCATCGTCGGCCCCGCCGGCGCCTGACCGCGACACCCCGCGCGAAGTCAACGGCTCTCGGCGCGGTCACCGCTGTACCCTTGGTCGGACTAACCACCTGCCGAAGGCGGGAAGATGTCGATCTCAGCATCCTCCGGTATCACCGTCTCCAGACCCTCCAGGTGGCGCATCTCCCGCCCGTCCACGAACACCTTGATGTAGTCGCTCAGACTCCCGTCCGGCTCCCACATCAGTGGCAGCAGCGCCGGGAACTTCTCGCCCGCCTCGTCCAGCAACTCCCGCACCGTCTGCCCCGGCGCCGTCTCCAGCACAACGCGCTTCCCCCCGACGATCTCCCGCAGCCCCGCATAGAACCGGACATCCACCCGCGCACTCTACATCCCGCCTCCTCCATCACGCTAAGCCCCTCGTCCGCTATCATGTCCCCATGCAGTCGGCCCACCTCCCACTGGTGATAGATTCCCCGCGGCAATCCCGCGGGGCCGCGATTTAGTCGCGCCGGCGCGCTTTGCCCGTCACAACCTCCCACTCTGACCTGGCTTCTGGCGCGTGCCCCTGTCCTGCCGAACAGGGCTTGCGCTGCCGAATCCACCACTGAAACCGGGAACCAATCATGCCTACCGACCGCGTCCAGCTCTACGACACCACCCTTCGCGATGGCGCCCAGATGGAGGGCATCTCCCTCTCCGTCGAAGACAAGCTCCGCATCACCCGTAAGCTCGATGAACTCGGCCTCGAATGGGTCGAAGGCGGCTTCCCGGGCTCCAACCCCCGCGACGCCGAGTACTTCCGCCGCCTCCAGTCCGTCGAACTCAAGAACGCGAAGGTCAGCGCCTTCGGCGGTACCCGTAAGGCCGGAACCACCTGCGAAGCCGACGCCAACATCCAGTCCCTCGTGGCCGCCGAAACCCCAGGCATCACCCTCGTCGGCAAGGCCAGCATGTACCAGGTCCGCGAAATCCTCGAGACCAGTGCCGAAGAAAACCTCGCGATGATCGCGGACACCGTCCACTACTTCAAAGCCCTCGGAAAGTCCG
Source organism: uncultured Anaerolineaceae bacterium (assembly GCA_964408835.1). Classification (GTDB taxonomy): domain Bacteria; phylum Chloroflexota; class Dehalococcoidia; order Tepidiformales; family Tepidiformaceae; genus CAYPAZ01. Next base: position 362 of record CAYPAZ010000251.1, on the reverse strand, counting down.
TCTTCTTCGATGCCGAGCACTTCTTCGATGGTTTCTTCGATGACCCCGATTACGCCCTCCAGTGCCTGGCCACCGCCGCCCGCGCCGGTGCAGATGCCCTCGTCCTCTGCGATACCAACGGCGGCATGACCACGCAATCGATGCTCCGGGCCATCGAAGCCGCCCAGGAGCGCGTCCGCGATACCCGCTTCGGGATCCACTGCCACAACGATGCGGGCCTCGCCGTCGCCAACTCCCTCGCCGCCGTCGAAGCCGGCGTCTGGCAGGTGCAGGGCTGCGTCAACGGCTACGGCGAACGCTGCGGCAACGCCGAAGATCGGAAGAGCACACGTCTGAACTCCAGTCAGACGTGTGCTCTTCCG
>CAYPAZ010000250.1:0-3999 GCA_964408835.1 uncultured Anaerolineaceae bacterium | reverse complement strand
ACCGGCTTGCAGACCTGGTCCACGAGCTCGTGGCGGACGTCGACGTCGTCCACAATCGGGGCCGCGGTGCAGTTCGCGATTACCGGGATGGTCGCCGCCTGGATCGCCGAAGTAGCCACGGGCTGTACCAGGCCCTCCGCCGCAGGCCTCATCAATGAGCTATGGAATGCCCCGCTCACCGAGAGCGGGATGACCTTTGCCGCGCCCCGCGCCTTCGCGTAGTCCAGCGCGCGCACCACCGCCTCGCGTCGCCCGCCGATCACCACCTGTCCCGGCGCGTTGACATTGCACACTTCCGCGCCGGCTTCCCGGCAGACCTCTTCACAGTCGGCCATGTCCAGCCCCAGGACGGCCGCCATGGTGCCGGGGTTCGTCAGCCCCGCCGATTGCATCAGCTCACCCCGGAGCCTGACGAGGGTCACCGCCTCATCGAACGTCATGGATCCCGCCGCCACCAGCGCCGAGTACTCGCCCAGCGAGTGGCCCGCCACGTACGCCGGACGGTCGAGGACTCCGGGGGACAGGTCCGCAGCGACTCTCAGCAGCGCAAGGCTCGTGACCACGATCGCCGGCTGAGCGTTCTGCGTCTCGCGCAGCGCCTCTTCGGGCCCTTCGAAGCACAGGCGAGTCAGCCCAAAGCCGAGCAGCTCGTCCGCCCGGTGGTACAACTCCCGCGCCTGCGGGAACTCGTCGTAGAGGTCCTTGCCCATGCCGACGGCCTGGGCGCCCTGGCCGGGGAACACATAGGCCCGGTCAGCCTTGATGGTGTTGGTGAACGAGATGAATGGCGCCACGGAGGGCGAGGCGCTACTTAACTGTCGAGTTCCGGAGTCGGCATCTCGATGGCTTCCCGGCCCCGGTACGTCCCACACACGGGGCATGCCCGGTGTGCCATCTGTGGCGACCTGCACGTGGGGCAGGTCACGACGTGTGGCATCTTCATAGCCAGGTGACTTCGCCGTTTGCCCTGGCGCGACTTGGGGTACTTCCGCTTTGGCAGCGGCGGCATAACGAGTCTCCTTCAGGTCGTAACTCATCCGTTGAGCGATTTCAGCCCTGCAAGCGCTGACCAGCGGGGGTCCGTTCGCTCGCGCTCGCAGGCGCACGATTCGAGCGAGAGGTCCTTGCCACACACCGGGCAGAGGCCCGGACAATCGGCACGGCAAAGCGGCTGGAGCTCAGCCGCTACCTCGCTATATTGGCGCACCGCTTCCGTAATGTCGATCGTATGACGCTCGTCGATGGCGAAGCCTTCCTCCTCGCCGCGGGGCGCCAGGTGCTCCCCCGTGACCAGGTCCACCTGGGGAAAGAACATCTCGTCGAACTCAAGGTGGACAGGATAGGCGAACGGCGCGACACAACGGCTACAGTCGGCTTCCAGCAGCACATCGGCTTCCACGCTCACCAGCACACCCTCAGGCGTCCGGAGCATCCGCACCGAGCCTCGGTGCACCGGCGGGTCTCCTGCGAGTTCGTAGGCACGCGTCGCCCCGACGTGTTCGCGGAGCAGCTGAGAAACGTTGAATTGCATCTGGGGTCACCTCACGACTTGGAGGTGCTCCCAGTATAGAGACGCGGCGCAAGTACGGTCGCGCGGCATAACGCCCGGGCTTTCGTGACGATTACGCCCTCTTTGCGCTGGCTGCGTTTACGCCTCGCAGGTGCCTCGGTAGGGTTAGTGCTAGGGTTAGCCTCCGGAATGAACCGCGCTCTCGAAGTCGTAGCACTCCAGCACCTTGACGATGAACTCGCCGGCCACCAGATGAAACTGGCCTCCGTCGAGGAGCGTCTCGCGTCCGATCCGGCCCTCGAAGCTGCCCGCGAGGCGCTCGCGGCTGCCACGAAGGAACACCGTGCCGCGACAAGCGAGCAGAAGCGCCTCGAAGCAGAGATCGCCGGACTCGATGCCAGGATCGAGCCGGAGGAGAAGCGCCTCTACGATGGCTCCGTCCGCAACCCCAAGGACCTTCAGAACATCCAGGCCGAGATCGCAGCTCTCAAGCGCCAGAAGTCTGGCTTCGAGGACGAGCTCCTGGGCGTGCTTTCGACCGTCGAGGCCGCGGCCGCCACGCTCGACAAGGCGAAGGCGACGGCGGAACGTGAGGAGCAGCGCCACGCTTCCGAGAATGAAACGCTCCTCCACGACCAGCAGGCGCTGGGCTCGGCCGTTGCCACCGCCACCGCCCGCGTCCAGTCCCAGCGCGCGAAGATCCCCCCGGCGGACCTGACCCTCTACGACCACCTCCGTCGACGGAAGTCCGGCGTCGCCATCGCGAAGATCTCCGGTTCGTCCTGTGCCGGCTGCCGCATCGCCATCCCGGATGCCATGCGGCGCAAAGCGCTCTCCACCACGTCGCTCGCCCAGTGCCCGAACTGCGAGCGCATCCTCTATCTGGGGTAGCCATGAAAGCGGTCGGATACTTCGTTGAAGGAGCACGGCGCGGTGGCGCAAAGCGCTCAGTCGGCGACCAGAACCGGGCGTTCCTGGAGTTCTGCGGCCGCCAGGGCTACGAAGTCGTTGGCACATTCCTCGATACCGCCGCCGACGACTCCGAAGACAGCGGGTTCCAGCAGATGCTCCGGTTCCTCAACCGCGCCGACCGCGGCTTCACCGTGGTCGTGGTCGACTCCCTGGGAGCACTTGGCCCGGACCTTGGCCGGTCGGCCATGAAGCTGCTGACCATCGAAAACAGCGGCGTCCAGGTCCTCACGGCCGCCGGCGGCCGCGAGGCGGCCAGGGAACTCGTGACAGCCTGGGCTGACCAGGGCGAAGCCACTCCCGTTTCCGAGCGCGTCCGCTCCGCGATGCGCCGCAAGGCCGTGAAGGGTGAAGTCCTCGGTCGTCCCCCGTACGGGTACCGCGTTGGCCCCCGCCGCCGGCTTGAACTCGTCCCGGAAGAAGCGGTGGTCGTCCGGTACATCTTCCGCCTCTACCTCCAGGAGGGAATGGGCATCCGGAAGATCGCCGGCCAGCTCAACTCTGAAGGGATCCTCACCCGCCGCGGCGGTCGCTGGAGCATGGTCACCATCCGCGACCTGCTGCGAAATCGGGTGTATCTCGGCACCTACACTCGCTTCGGGGTCAAAGTGCCCGGCAGCCATCCCGCTCTTGTTTCTCCAGAAGACTTCCGGCGCGTCCAGGAACGGCTCCAATCACGATCGAGCGCTTCGCACGAGCGTAAAGTGACACCGTTCCTCCTCAGCGGCCTCGCCTACTGTGCACGCTGTGGCAACCGCATGATCGGCGTCAGTCGCCGCCAGCGCTGGACTACCAAAGCCGGAGAAGAGCACGCCGGCTCATATCGCTACTACCAGTGCGAGACCCGCACCAACCAGAGCGCCTGCGGCTACAACACCCAGCGCGCCGCCGTCCTCGAACAGCGAGTCCATGACCTTCTCGCCGAGGACTCCACCGCCGTCAGTCGCGTGCGCCGCGCCGGGAACGTCGACACCTACCTGCTCGACACCATGGCCGAGATCGACCGTGTCGAGGCGCGCATCCGAAAGAACCGCCGCCGGCTTGAGGAAATCGTCGCTGATGCCGCGCACGGCCACATCACCGTCGAGCGGATGAAGTCCCTCGGCGGCGGGCTTGCCACGGAGCAGCAGGGGCTCGAAGGCGAGCTCTCGGCCGCCCGCTCTCGCGCCGAGGCCCAACAGTCGGAAGCCGAGCGCCGGAAACATCAGGAGGACCAACGCCAGCTCCTCCAGCGCGACTGGGATCAGCTCGAGTTCGGCGCTCTCCAGGCCACGCTCCGCGAAGTCGTCGACCGCATTGAAGTCGACGGCGATGAGCTCCGGGTCTTCCTCCGCCCCTGAACTGCGCTGGCTCTAGCGGGTTCCCTGTCCAGATGGCTCACGGGACCGCTCGAAACGGTTCCCGCCTCCAGGCTCCTACTGACTCTCACGCAGTGGCTCCGGCACCTGCGGTGGCAACGGAGGAGGTTGGCTCGGCGGCAGCGGCTCCGGCGCGCGGGGCGGCAGCGGAGGGGGCTGTGA
>CAYPAZ010000249.1:0-4007 GCA_964408835.1 uncultured Anaerolineaceae bacterium | reverse complement strand
CGATGATCTCCGGGTGCACCATCCCGGCACCCAGGATCTCGATCCAGCCCGTGCCATGGCAGGTCCCGCAGGCCTGGCCCGAGCCCCGGCAGATGAAGCAGTCGATGGCCATCTCCACTCCCGGCTCGACGAACGGGAAGTAGCTGTGGTGGAAGATGATTCGCCGGTCCTCGCCGAACAGCTGCCGCGCCCACCCGTAGAGCGTCCCCTTCAGGTCGGAAAGCCGCACACCCTCGTCGATTGCCAGCCCTTCGATCTGGGTCAACATCCACTCGTGCGTGGCGTCGGTGGCCTCCTGCCGGTAGCACTTCCCCGGCACGATCACCCGGATCGGCGGAGCATGCGTCTCCAGCACCCTGATCTGGTTCGGCGTCGTGTGCGTCCGGAGCAACATCTCGCGCTTCCCATCCACCAGGGAGTCCACCCAGATCGTGTCCCACATGTCGCGGGCGGGGTGATCCTCCGGGATCCGCGCCGCGTCGAAGTTGTACCGGCTCCACTCCACCTCCGGCCCCTCGAACACCCGGAACCCCATGTCCCTGAACGCCCCGACGCAATCGCGCATCGTCTGCGTCACGGGGTGGAGACGCCCTACTGGCTGCGGCCGCCCCGGCAACGTCACATCGAGTGCCTCCGAAGTCGCAAGCGCGTCCAGCGCTGCCCGCCGCAGCGACTCCTGCCGCGCCGAGAGAGCCTCCTCCAGCGCTACCTTCAGGTGGTTCGTGGCCGCACCGAACGCCGCCCGGCCCTCCTGAGGCTGGTCTTTGATCGAGCGCAGCAGAGCGGTGATCCGCCCGTCCTGGCGGCCCAGCCACTCGGCCCGCCAGGTTTCGAGCGCAGCCTCGTCCCGCGCGGCGTCCAGGGCCGTCAGCGCGTCGGTGCGGAGCTCTTCGATGGAACGGTCGGGAGCGGTCATGGGCTTTGGCGCTTACGTGAAGGCGGACGCCCGAGGCGCCCGCCGGAGTCCGCCAATCGTACCATCGCCGCTCCCCTTCCCGGAAGGTCGGTTGCGTGAAGCGCGCGGTTCCGCCGTACACTCCGAACATGGAATCAGGTTTGGAAAAAGCTCGCGCCGAGGCCGAACGGCGCCAGATCGGCCGCTACCAGAAGCACATCTTCATCTGCACCGGACCCGATTGCTGCTCCCCCGAGACCGGCAATCGCTCGTGGACCCGATTGAAGACGCGCCTGGCCGAGACCGGCGCCGACGCCACGGTGTACCGCACCAAAGTCGGCTGTCTCCGCATATGCGACCAGGGACCCACCGGTGTCGTCTATCCCGAGGGCGTGTGGTATGGCGGCCTCGAAGGCGATGTGCTGGACCGCGTCATCGAGGAGCATCTGATCGGTGGCTCCCCGGTCCGGGACTTCGTCATCGCCACTGGCCCGCTAGACGCACGTCTGTAAACTAGCGCGCGTGCGAGCCACGCGGACTTTGGTACTCAGCCTGACGGTTACAGTAGCCGGCCTGCTGGGGGGCGGTGCAATCGCCTTCGATCCGGATGAACCCCTGGCCGGGGTCCGCATCGCCTACGTGCATCTCGACCAGCAGGATGAACGCGAAGCCTGGGGTGACTTCCTCACGGATCAGGGCGCGACCTTCACCGGCATCCCGGTCCACCTCGCTGCCGCGACCAACTGGTCTCTCTTCGATCTCGTGATCGTCGCTGAGGACACCTACCAGGCTAACGCTAGCGACGGTCAGTTCGGCGTGGCCGGCTTCGCTGACTCCGACGCGATCTTCGGTTCCGGACTCCCGATCCTCGCCCTGTTCTCCGGATCTGCCATCTTCGATGACATCCCGGAGCTGGCGGCTATAGGGCGTGGCCAGCACGCCGGCTATGACCGGGGCGACGTCATCGCGCTCCCAGCGTCCTTTTGGAATGTCCCCCTGAAGAACCCGGTCGTCCCGGGCGCCGTGGTCGAACTGCGCGCCGTCAACGATGCCGGTGGTGACGCACTGTGGTGGGTAGGCCCCGGCGCTGCGGGAGCTGTGATTTTCGCGCTCCAGTCTGACGATGACCAGTATGCCCCGCTGTCCGGAATCCTTGGCTCGTACCGCGTATGGGGCTTCGGTGGCGCCCCGGGCGATCTCACCCCACTTGGGCGACGAGTCTTCATCAACTACCTCTACTCGCTTCTTCCCCAGCCGGAACTGGACTACCACGCCGTCGTCCCCGGCGCCGCCAGAGCACCGTAAGGGCGCCGTAACTCGTCACCGCCCATCCCGAAGTACCATCCTCATGTGCCCCTGAGTTCATGGCGCCCGGTTAGAATCGCTGGATGCCTCGTGCTGCTGTCCATCGCAATGAGCGCCGTCGCCTGCACAGGCGGTGGCGCACCTTCGCCCAGCCCCACCGGGAGCGGCGACGTGGCTGAGCCCGGCGGCCGTACCTCCTGGGCGGGCGAAGTCCCTGCCCCCGACTTCCCCGGCGGCCACGCGTGGTTCAACGTCTCCCGCCCGCTGTCGATGGCCGACCTCCGAGGCAAGGTCGTCATCCTCGATTTCTGGACGCTGGGCTGCATCAACTGCCAGCACATCATCCCTGACCTCAAGCGCCTCGAAGACGAGTTCGGTGATGCCCTCGTCGTCATTGGTGTCCACTCGGGCAAGTACGACCGCGAACACGACGATGACTCCATCCGCGAAGCCATCGGCAAGTACGGCCTCGTCCACCCGGTCGTGAACGATCCGAACTTCGTCATCTGGTCCACGTACGCTGCCCGCGCCTGGCCGACTCTCGTCATCATCGACCCGGCCGGGAACCTCGTCGGCTCCCACGCCGGCGAGGGCGTCTACCCCCTCTTCCAGCCCGTGGTCGAATCGCTCGTCAAGGAGTTCGATGCCCGCGGCGAAGTCTCTCGTACGCCGCTCCCCCTCGAACTGGAAGCCGTCGTCACTTCCTCCACCGTGCTGTTCTACCCGGCGGACATCGCAGTGGATACCGCCCGTGACCGGCTCTACATCGCCGACTCCGGCCACAACCGCATCCTCGTAGCCACCCTCGGCGGCGCCCTCCTCGAAGTGATTGGCACGGGCGCCGAGGGGTTCGCGGACGGCGCCTTCGGCGAGGCGGAATTCCGCCAGCCCCAGGGGCTCGCGCTCTCCCCCGATGGCGACACGCTCTACATAGCAGATACCCGGAACCACGCCGTCAGGGCCGTCGACCTGGACGCGAAGCGCGTCCGGACGGTCGCGGGCACCGGGCGGCAGCTCGACCGGCTCCCGGTCCGTCAGGAGCCCGCTCGCGAGGTGGCCATGGCCTCTCCGTGGGATCTCGTCCTCGTCGGCGACCGCCTCTTCGTCTCGATGGCGGGTGTGCATCAGCTCTGGATGATCGACCTCACCGCCGCGACCGTGGAGGTCTACGCCGGCACGAGCCGGGAAGGTATCGACGACGGGGACCGCCTCCGCATGGCCACCCTCGCCCAGCCCAGCGGAATCGACTCCGACGGCGAGTACCTGTACTGGGTCGACCCCGAGTCCAGCTCCGTCCGCCGCCTCGCCCTCAAGGATGACGGCGAAGTTGAAACCCTCGTCGGCACCGGGCTGTTCGACTTCGGCGACGCCGATGGCAGCTCGTCTCGGGCAAGGTTTGAGCACCCGCAGGGGCTGGCCCACGCCGGCGGCCGCCTGTTCGTCGCCGACACCTACAACCACAAAGTCAAGACCGTGGACCCCGGCTCCGGTGAGACTCGTACCTTGGTCGGCGACGGCAGCGCGGGCTGGCTCGACGGTGCCGGCCCGGAGGCGCGCCTGAGCGAGCCCGGAGGCATCACGGTCGCCGGCCGCACCGCCTACATCGCGGACACCAACAACCACCTCATCCGCACGTTCGACACAGAGACAGGGGCCATCGAAACCCTGCGCCTTACGAACCTCGCCGTCGCCGAGGGGAACAGCGGCCTTGCTTCGCGCACCGTATCCCTGGCCGCTGCCACCGCGGCGCCCGGGGGCTCAACACTCCAGGTCACCGTCGCCACAACCCCCGGCTTCAAGCTCAACA
>CAYPAZ010000248.1:0-4017 GCA_964408835.1 uncultured Anaerolineaceae bacterium | reverse complement strand
AGCAGGTCCGGCCAGTGCCGGTCCGCCTGCAGCAACAACAGCCAGAACCACTTATCGCTCGCCTGGAAGCAGTTGATGATCGGGTTCACCGCGTGGAACCGGTCGTACGGCGGCCCCAACGCCCCGAACGAAAGCAGCGTGTTCACATCCCAGCCCATCATGTACGCGCCGATACGCAGCAACGACACCGCTACCCGCTGACCCTTTCCCGTCTTCTCCCGGTTGTACAGCGCCGCGCTGATCGCTCCCGCAGCGTTCGCCCCCGTCATGTGATCGCCCATCCCGCCTCGCTGCTGAGGCAACTCCCGCCCCGGTGGCACCAGCGAGGCCGCAACCCCGGCCCGGCTCCAGAACGCCCCCACGTCATACGCCGCCCGGTTGGATTCCTCGTGGTCCGGCCCGTAGCCCGTCACCTGGCAGTACACCAGCCGCGGATTCCGCGCCGCGCACGCCTCGTAGCCCATCCCGAACTTCTCCAGCACCCGTGGCCGCATGTTGGAGACGAACACGTCTGCCGCATCCCCAAGCCCATGCGCGATCGCCAGCCCGTCCTCGGTGTCCAGGTTCAGCGCGATGCTGCGCTTTCCCCGGTTGTCCAGCTCGAAGGGCGGGTTGATCGGCACATCCAGCAGGCTCGCGAAAAGCCCCCGAAACGGGTCCCCCTCCGGCGGCTCGATCTTCACCACGTCCGCCCCCCAATCCGCCAGGATCCCCGCACATGATGGCCCCGCCACCCAAACCCCCATCTCGACGACCTTCACGCCTTCCAATGGACCACTCATAGCAACTCTTCCCTCCTGCGACCCGGAATCCTACCGGAAATCAGTCCTCCTCTCCCGTTCCCATGGCCCAACGGCGGTGCCACACGGCTCCCTTGCCACCCGCAACTTCGGGACCGAATCTCAAACCATGAGTGAGGCTCCCGTAAACGACCAGGTCGGCTGGAGTGACGCCGTCGGCTGCCTCGCGTTCGCAGTCGCCGATCTCGTCCTGTTCGTCGCCGTCGCCCTGCTCGCCACCGCGTACGGCGGTTGGGTCGCGTTCCTCAGTCTCTGGCTCCTCGGCATGGCCGCGGTCGGGTCATGGTTGCTATTCCGCCGCCTCCGCCGGCGCTGACCCCCGTATCCCTTCTCCCCTTCCGGAGCCGCCTCCTGCGCCGAGTCTTAACCCATGGAGGCACCAGACTACCTCGACGCCGACGACCCGGCCGGCACCTGCCTCACGTGCACCGGCGGATGCCTCCTCTACGCCCTCGCCGAAGTGGGCCTGACGCTCATCGTCATCCTCGTCATCGCCCTGACCAAAGCCTGACCGAGGCTTTTCCACGATCTTCTCCCTCCTCCCTCCTCCCTTTCCGCTTCTCCCTTCTCCCTTTACCCTCCCCACTGAAGGTATGGACAGGGCAGTTGACCGCGTTGCATGCCTCGGAGGTTGCCTTAGCTACCTCGCGATGTTCCTCGTCGTCGACTTCCTCCTCCTCGTCGCCGGCCCATATCTTCCCGGCCCCGCATTCTGGCTCTGGGCCCTGGCTGCCGCGATTGTGATTGGCCTGGGGGCTCTGCTCTGGGCAACCATCGCCGTCCTCCGCGGTCACGACCTGTAACGCCCTCGACCGGTCCTGGCGCGCTTCTCCCTTCTCCCTTCTCCCTTCTCCCTTCTCCCTTTACCCTCCCCACCATGGCCGTCCTCAGCGACCGCACCATCCGCCGCGAACTCGAAGCCGGGAACATCGTCGTCGAACCCATGGCCCCCGGCGCCATCCAGCCCGCCAGCATCGACCTCCGGCTGGGCAACCTCTTCCGCGTGTTCCGCAACGCCCAGGTCCCGTTCATCGACGTCAAGCAGGACTACCCCGAACTCACCGAACTGGTCGAGATCGACGACTCCCACCCCTTCATCCTCCACCCCGGCGAATTCGCCCTCGCCACCATCTACGAACGGGTCACCCTGCCACCGAACATCGTCGGTCGCCTCGAAGGCAAGTCATCCCTCGGCCGCCTCGGGCTCCTGATCCACTCCACCGCCGGCTACGTCGACCCGGGCTGGGACGGTCATCTCACCCTCGAGCTCTCGAACGTCGCCAACCTCCCGATCGCCCTCTACTACCGCATGAAGGTCTCCCAGATCTCCTTCCTGCAGCTCACAGAGCCGGCCGAGTTCCCCTACGGCTCCACCGAAACCGGCTCCAAGTACCAGGGCCAGGTCGGCCCCACCCCCAGTAAGTACTACCTCAACTTCCGCGACTGATCCCTCTGCTTCCTGACCCCGCGGGTGGGCCGGGGACTACGCGATTCCCGCCCTCACCTCCCCCAGCCTCGCCATCGACCCCAGCACCAGCTCCTGGTCGTCCGTGAGGTGACGCACGATCACGTCCGTATACCCCAGCTCCCCCAGCTCCCGGAACGACGCCGTCACCTGCTCGATCGTCCCGCACGTCAGGGCCGAAGGGTCGAATCCCCGGTATCCCTTCGAAGCCCCGCGCATCCTCTCGGCTTCATCCTCGTTCGCGGACACGTACACATCCCGCCGGATCGCCACCGCCTCCGGCTCCCGCCCGTACGCCTGGCATCGCTCCACGTAGAGCGAGAGCTGGCTCGCCGCCTGCCCCGGCGTCAGCCCCGGCGAGGCCAACCAACCCTCCCCTAGCCTTGCCGCCCGGTCGATTGCCTTCTCCGCCTCCGCCCCGATCCAGAAGCTCACCGGCTCCGGCGGCCGCGGACTGATCCGGGCTCCGCGTACCTTGAACCGTCCCTCGCTCGTCACCACCTCGCCCCCGAACAATCGCCGGATGATGTCCAGCGCCTCCTCGAACGCTGAGGGTCGCGTTCGGATATCGGCCCCCATCCCCGCGAACTGCCGCTCATCCGCACCCAGCGCACACTGGATGATGAACCGCCCCCGATGCATCGAAGCCAGCGTCCCCACTTGCTCCGCCAGCAGCACCGGGTTCCAGAGCGGCAACAGGAACAGGCATCCGGCCGGAGCATCACCCCACTCCGCCAGCAACCGCCCCATCATCGGCACGTTCTGGTAGTACGGCACCGGCATCGAGTGGTGGTCCCCCACGAACAGCGAGTCCAGCCCTGCTTCCCGCGCCGCCGCTGCTCGCTCGATCATCCATCGCGCGCCCTCGCGGCTGTCCTCGACCGTATGCGCGCTCGTCAGCGAAATCCCAAGCCTCATCTGCGCCTCCTCGTGACTCTGGCCCGCAATCATGCCCCAAAACCGGGAGTATCGCCCGGGTCTTTCCCGTAAGATGGGTTGCGTCCGGGCCTGGACCACCAATCGCGCCATGCAACTTCGCCGCTATCCCCTTCCCCCGCTGCCCCGCTGGGCCACTGCTTCCACCGAGGTCAGCCTCATGGTGGTGGCGGCGCTCGCCTACTTCCTCATCCGTGGCCTCACCGAATCCTCTCAATCCCGCGCCGCGGCCAACGCCGACCGCCTCATCCGGCTCGAAGAGTGGCTCGGCATCGCCTGGGAGAGCGCCTGGCAGGGCTACATCGCCGGTTCCCACTCCCTCGTCACCGTCGTGAACTGGATCTACATCTGGGGCCACTGGCCCCTCATCGTCGTCGTCGCGCTCTGGCTCCTCAAAGTCGCTCCCACCGAGTACCGCATCACCCGCAACGCCTTCCTCGTTTCGGGCGGTATCGGGCTCGTGATCTTCGCGCTCTTTCCCGTGGCCCCACCCCGGCTCACCGGGCTCGAAGTCGTTGACACCGTGTCCGACTACTCCCGCGCCTACCGCGTCCTGCAGCCGCCCGCCCTCGTGAATCAGTACGCTGCCATGCCCAGCCTCCACTTCGGTTGGAACCTGCTCATCGCCATTGCCATCTGGCGAGTCGTCGGCTCCCCGTGGGCCCGGATGCTCGCCCTTCTCATCCCACCGCTCATGTTCGCGGCCATCGTCCTCACGGCAAACCACTTCATCATCGACGCCGCCGGCGGCGCCGCTGTCGCTTTGACTGGCTACGCCGTTGCCCTCCGCCGCGCTCCCCGGGACCCACGGCAGCG
>CAYPAZ010000247.1:0-4026 GCA_964408835.1 uncultured Anaerolineaceae bacterium | reverse complement strand
AGCTCGAGGAGCAGTGGAGCCGTGGCGACGAGGTTTCGACCGATGAACTCCGGTACGCGTTGCAGCGATACCGGTCGTTCTTCAACCGCCTGTTGGAGGTGTAACCGTGGACGGTATGTGGATCTGGGTCTTGATCGCATTGGCGGCGGTAGTCGTCTTAGCGGCGGTCGTCACGTTCTTTATGGTTCGCAGCCGGCGCGAGAGCGAGCGGCTGAAGTCACAGTTTGACCGCGAGTACGACCAGGCGGTGGCGGAGCATGGCAGCCAATCGAAGGCGGAGAAGGAGCTCAAAGAGCGCGTCGAACGCGTGGAGAAGCTCTCTATCCGCCCGCTGCCGGCCGACCAGCGGGCGACGTTCGCCCGAGAGTGGGAGGCCGTGCAGGCGAAGTTCGTCGATGACCCGGCAACGACCGTGGGTGAAGCGGACCGGCTCGTGCAGGAGGTGATGGCCGCACAGGGGTACCCGGTCGGGGACTTCGAGCGCCAGGCGGCGGACGTCTCGGTGGACCATCCGGACGTGGTGGCGAACTACCGGGCAGGGCACGCGGTGTACGTGGCCTCGCAGGGCGGGCGCGCGACGACGGACGAGCTCCGAAGCGGGTTCGTGTACTACCGCGACCTGTTCCGCGAGTTGCTGGAGCCAGCCGCGGAGGATGAGCGTGGGGCGTCAGCGCGGCCAGAACGGCAGGGCGAACCCCGGCGAGCGCGGGCATAGACGAATTCCGGGCGTGCTGACGCCCAGATCCGAGGCTCGTGGATTCACGAGCCTCGGAAAAGTTAACGGCCGGGCGCAGGTTTTACCGGGAGTTTGCAGACCGTAAGAGCCGGCATGGTACTGTGGTGCTTGCCGAATCCCTCCCCACGGGAGGGAACGGGGGACCCACTCTTTGGGGTGTATTCCTTCCCTGGAAGGATAGGCGACTACCGACGCCGAACCCGTCAGCTAACCCCGCAGGCGTTCGGAGGCCTTATCCGCCTCCCTTTGTTCGACCGCCTTCCCCGGTATGGGGAGGGCCAATCGCACGGAGGACCCGGCATGACTCTGCAATTCGCTTCTCGACCCGACCCCGGTGACGCGACAACGCGCGGCGCGGATGTGCTCGTGGCGGCAGCGGGGGCGCTCGATGGCGCTCTCGGACCCGCACCCGACGGGAACGGGCGGCTGTGGTTATCGGGGCTTATCAACGCGCTCCGCGACGCATGGTCGGCGGTGGAGTCGCACACGGCGGCAGTGGACGCGGGCAGTGGCCCCATCTCGGACCTGAGCGGAGACGCCGAGGCGCGCCTGGCGCACAAACTGGAGGCACACAGGCACGAGCACGAGGAGATGAGGACAAGGGTCCAGCAACTCTTGCGGGATGCGATGGAGGCGGAGTGGCGGGAGCCATCGCAGATCACAGCCTTGAGGATGCGGGGCATCCACCTCCGCGAGATGATCTGGTCGCACCACGAGCGGACGGCGGACATGGTTTTCGAGGCCGCGTACCGTGAAATCGGGGGGGAAGGCTAGCTCCCGACAGCCACCTGCCCACCCACGAACCGGGGCCGGGGCCGCGGAGTAAGACTTAATCGCTAGCCAGCCTTCGGTCTCCGAAAGGGGCCGAGAGTTTGAGAAGGGCGGGGCCTGCAACCCGCCCTTCTCCATTGGTGCAGGGTATCGGGGTAGGGGGTATCGGGGTTGTGGCGGGTCCCGGAGGAGGCAGTGTCATCCGCCTGTACACCAGGACGCGGAGTACCGTGGCTCCCCCAATTTGGCCATCGACGGCGCTGCTTCTGGCAGTGGGGCATCGGGCAGGCGCTGTTGACAGGGAGAGGGTGGGGTCGAATGCTGCGGCATCCGCGGGACAGAGGTGGAAATGAACGAGCCTGCCGTAGCCGACCGGATCTTCCTGGGCGGGCCGATCCTGACGATGGAAGGGCGGCGACGGGTGGAGGCGGTGGCGATCGGCGGGGGGGTGATCCTCGCGGCCGGAGGGGAGCGGGATGTCCTGGAACTCCGGGGCCGGGGAACGGAGGTGACAGAGCTGGGGGAGCGGGCGCTGCTACCGGGGTTCGTCGACGGGCACGGGCATATTGCCAAGTTGGCTTCGAACCTGGGGCAGGTGAACCTGGCGGCGCCACCGGTAGGTTCGGTGACGGACATCGACAGCCTGGTTTCGGCGCTGCAGCAAGCAAGAGGGGTGGGCGAGTGGATCCTGGGGCGGGGCTACGACCCGGCGTTCCTGGCGGAGGGGCGGCACCCAACACGTCACGACCTCGACCGGGTCTCGGGGGAGCGACCGGTGTACGTGAGCCACGTCTCGGGGCACCTGGCGGTGGCGAACAGCGTTGCGCTCGCGAGGGCCGGGATCGCCGGGGTGACACCGGACCCGCCGGGCGGGGTCATCCGCCGGGAGGAAGGGACAGGAGAGCCGGACGGGGTGCTGGAGGAAGCGGCGATGGGGTTTTTCGCGCGGGGACTGATCCCGGCGCCGACGCCTGAAGTGGAGCGAGCGCAGCTGGCGGAAGCGCAGCGCATCTACGCGGCGGCGGGGCTTACGACGGCGCAGGAGGGCGCGATGTTCCCTCTGGAGCAGGCGCTGGTGGAGTCGGTGGCGGCGGAGGGCGGGCTGCTGCTGGATGTGGTGGGGTACCCGTTCTGGGCGCAGGCGGCCGCGATGATGAACGGCCGCGAACCGGGAAGGTACGAAGGGCGATTCCGGGTTGGGGGCATGAAGTTGATGCTGGACGGGTCGCCACAGGGGAAGACGGCGTGGCTGACGGAGCCTTACCACGAACCCCCCGAGGGCCAGGGCCCGGAGTATCGCGGTTACGCGGCGATGCCGGATGAGCAGGCGATCGGGCTGGCGGAGATGGCGTACCGCGACGGCTGGCAGGTCATCGCGCATTGCAACGGTGATGCGGCGGCGGACCAGTTCCTGCGCGTGGTCGAGCGCGTGGGAGCACCGGCCGACGGGCGGCGTCCGGTGATGATTCATGCGCAGACGGTGCGCGAAGACCAGCTGGACAGGATGGTGGAGTTGGGAGTGTTGCCGTCCTTCTTCGCTTCGCACGTCTACTACTGGGGGGACTACCACCGCGATTCGGTGCTGGGTCCCGAGCGGGCGCGGAGGATCAGCCCGCTGGCTTCGGCGGCGCGGCGCGGGCTACGGTTCAACCTTCACAACGACGCGCCGGTGGTGCCTCCCGATGTGATGCGGCTGGTGGGTTGTGCGGTGGAGCGACGTACGCGGAGTGGGGCTGTGCTGGGCGAGGAGCAGCGCATCGGGGTGGCGGAAGCGTTGCGGGCGGTAACGATCGACGCGGCCTATGCCCACTTCGAGGAGGACCGCAAGGGGTCGATTGAGGTGGGGAAGGTAGCGGACCTGGTTGTCCTGGAGGCGGACCCGACGGTTGTCGGCGTGGGGGAGATCGCGGGGGTGCGGGTGGTGGAGACGGTCAAGGACGGGAGGACGGTTTGGGGGGGATGAGGGAGAAGGGAGGAGGGTTAGCGTAGACGGTACGGGAGTGGCGTCCTTCCGCGGAAGGATCGCCGCGGTAGGCGAAGGCGGTAGTGACGCTTTCGACCACGGCTTCGATCTTCCAGAGGAAGTATTCTCGTAGTCCCACTCGAAGCTGTCTGAGCCCCGTTCGGCGAGGTTGCCGTTGTCGCCGCGCTGGCGTCGAGCATGGCTACTCAGCTCGCGGCCCGTCCACAGCGGCCAGGACCTCGCGCCGGACGTGCCGCGATGCGCGGGAGATCTTGATTTCCGCGAACGACCCGTCCGCGTAAACGAACACCTCAACCCATGCGACCCGCCGAGACTTGCGCTCCATCGGCTGCGGCTTCTCACCCCGAGAAGACGAGCGGCGGATTACCAACTCGTCCGCCGCCGTGTCGTAGCTCGCCCGGACATCGGCGTTCAGACCGTCCTCACCTACGTCCACAAACCATTTGCCGAATACCTGATCGACGTCAACCAGAAGGGCGAATATGTTCCGGTGCTCGCCGCGGAAGTGCCCACCGTGGAAAACGGCGGGGTGTCC
>CAYPAZ010000246.1:0-4037 GCA_964408835.1 uncultured Anaerolineaceae bacterium | reverse complement strand
CCCCAGCCTCGAGGCCGGGCTCAACGCTGGCGCGTTCGAGGGGGTTCTCATCGCCTCGCCGCCCGCCACCCACGCGTCGCTCATGGCCCTTGCAACTGAACGGAGCATCCCGGTGCTCGTCGAAAAGCCGATGGCGCTCTCCATGCCCGAGGTCGCCGGTCTCGCCGAACAGCAGCGAGCACTGGTGACCCCGGCGTTCCCCCGCCGACTCTGGCCAACGTACCAGCGGCTCCGGACGGAACCCATGGCGCAGGGCGACCTTGTGCTGACGCTCATCACCGACCCGGCCGCTTGGGGCCCCGGCGCCGGAGCCGTGGAACTCGAGTACGACGTACTTCCCCACCTGGCGGATGTCGCCTGCTGGCTGCGCGGGTCGCCGCCGGTGTCCGTCTCTGCTCACGGCTACGGGGACGGGATAGAGGTGGAGCTCGCCTGGACCGGCGCTGCGCCGGTCCACTGCCGTGTCCGGCACGGCCGTTACCAGGAGCACGCCCGGACGCTCGGCGGAAGGATACGCCTCGGTGGCTCACCCCTTCCGATCGCGTTGTGGACCCGCGTCACGCGGCAGCCGCCGAGAGACGTTGTCGCCGTCACCGAGATGCTCCGGCGGTGGGCGCGAAGGCTGGCAGGCGATCCTGCAGTCGAGCTGCCCGGGTTCGTGGACGGCGCTGTCAGCGTCTCAGTGGTGGATGCCGCCCGGGACTCGCTGACCTCGGGGGCGCCCGTCGCGCCGGCGAAGGTCTAGCTGTAGGCGCTTCTGTAGTCGATGCCAGCCAACTCCAGGAAGTGCCGCGCGAGATGCTCCTCGGGGATGTTCACGCCTTCGGTGCCACCTCCGCTGTTCGGCCCATGCGTGATGAAGAACCCGCTGGAGCGGTGGTCTCCATCGCGGAACCCACGCCAGGGGGCCCGGATCCGGCTGCCGTCCTGCATCACCAGGACTTCGCCAAGCGGCCTATCGAAGATGTTCGCCACGAGGTCGGGGAGCCAGTCACGCCGCGGGCCGTTGTAGCGCGCCGCCAGCCGCTCTATTGCCTGGAACACTTCGGCGCCGGAGTCGTCGCGGATGGCGCTGACCTGGTCGATGAGCCAATCAAGGTGCGCCTCGAACTCCTCGGGCTCAACCACACCATCGCGTTCGCGGCCCTTCAGGTTAGCTCGCAGATAGAGGCGGCCATCCGGCTGGGTGAGGATGGTGCGAGTCTCCGACCAGTCGCGTCCCGCGCCCAGCGCGTGCCGGTAGAGGCGGTCGCGCATAGCCGTCGGGAAGGCGGACGAGATCTTGAACCGAATGCGCTCCGGCAGCAGGCGGTTCGCCATCCGCACCGGGTCGAGCTTCCGCCCCGTGGATGTGCCGGTCTGTGGCTCGAAGTGGTCCCAAATCGAGTCCGAGAACCTGTCGATATCCCGGGCCGTCCCCATTCCATGCACGGAAAACACCGCGAGCGTGTCCTGCGGCCGGAGAAGCGCCCGGAGCCGCGGAAGCTCCCGGTCGAACGCACTCGCGACTTGCCGGACGCCGTCCAGCGGCACGCCAGTGAGCCGCTCGCTCCAGTGCCAGTGCCCCGAGCGGTGCAACTCCGCGTAGACCACAAAGAGGTGTCTCCAGTCGTAACGCTGGCTCAGCTCCTCCACGATTGAGGTGCGTTGACGGATCATCTTCTTCAGCACCTGGAGTTCGCGCCGGAGTTCCTGGTTGGTCCTTCGCCCGAGCACATCCGCGTGGATGCCGCTCTTGCCGTGGCGCTTGTTCAGCTCACTGAACAGGCCCGGCGGGTTGGTAAACGGCGGCACCAGTTCATCGTGCAGCCCCCACCCCTGGATTTCGATGACCGGGCCCGGCCGCTGGTGCATCTGCGCGAACGGGACATCCATCACCACCCCCGGGATACCCTGGTCGCCAAGGGTCTGCCAGAACGGGATGTAGTCGAGCCACGACCGGTGTGGCCGCCGGAACGACTGCGACGGCGGATCCCACTGCATGAACTCGGCAACGCCGTGGTACGAAGGGTCCGCCCCGGTCACGAACGTCGGCCACACTGATCCTGGCAGCAGGTTAGCGACGGATTCCACGACGCCGAATCTGCTCTCCTCGCGGAGCGCTCGCAGGTTGGGGAGGGTGCCGTCGTCGCACCACTGTTTCAGCAGGTCGGGCCCGAAGGCATCAAGCCCAACCATCAATACGCGCGGGTCTTCCGTGGCCACATTCCCTCCAGGGTGCGATGGTTCGTTACTCCCGGGCCAGGTTGCGCCCGGCGACTTCCGAAAGCAGCGGCTCGTCGCCGCCGTCCCGGTAGGTCAACTGCCCTGCGAGGGCCGCCAGCGACTCCAGTGTCGCAATCAGGCCCGAACCAAGCCAGAGCGGGGCGTACGGGAGTCGTGCCCGGTCCAGGCCGTAACCCGCGAAGACAACCACTCTGCCCAGCATCCTTCCCGGCCAGACGGAGCCGGGGAGCCGCCCCAGCATCCCGCCCAGCCGCGCGGCCAGCCGGAGCGTGCCGCTGTGCCAGGGCAGCCCGGGGTGCTGCGCCATGATCCGTCGTGACCCCCACCCGTGGCAGACCTGCTTCGCGAGGTAGAGCCCCAACGAAGCCTCGTGGACATGGTCGACGCGCATCGCCGGGGCGTAGCTCACGCGGAACCCATGCCTTTCGGCGAGCAGTCCAAACTCCGTATCGCACGAACGCCGCCACGCTTCGCTGAAGCGCAAGCGATCGAACACGTACCGCCGGACAGCGAGGTTGCGCGTGTCGGTCTCAGTCGGGTCCCCCGGCCGCAGACGCCGCAGGTGCGCTTCGTACCGCCGCTGGATCAGCCGCGAGCGGCGGTCGTCATCCACCGAGCCGGAGAAGCCCTGCACGAGGTCGATGCCATCCTGCATGGCTGCCTCGATCCCTTCTCGCAACCAGCCCGGGGCAACCAGACAGTCTGCGTCGGTGAAGAAGAGCGTGTCGCCGGTCCCATGGTCCACGCCGGCGTTCCGCGCGACGTAGGCATTCGGCTCCGGCAGGGTGAGCAGCTCGATGCCTTCCAGGCCCGCCAGCCACTCCTCGAACCCTGGGGAGGACCCGTTGGCCACCACAATCACCTGCGCCTCCAGCCCTTCCGTTGCCCTACGCACTGAGGCAACGCACCGGGCCACCCGCTCATCATCCTTCACGGGGATGACCACAGAAACACTCCGGACTTCGGGCCGTACATCTCTTGCGTGGGGCGTTCGCATGGGTGTCAGTCTCCCGTCATTGTGCTCCCGGCGCTCGCAGCCGCCGTGGCAGGAGCCTCCCGGCCCTTAGTAGACATCGAAGAGGTTGAATCGCGGACCGTCCTTGCAGCAAAGCTTCACGCCGCGGCGCGTGAAGATCGCGCATCCGTAGCACATTCCCCACCCGCAGGGCATGTTTTCCTCCATCAGGATCTCCGGGCGCTGCCGGCGACCGTTGCGGCGCAGCGCGTCGGCCAGGCTCTGGAACATCGGGTTCGGGCCGCAGGCGTAGATCCGGCTCGCCCACTCCTGGTACGGTCCGAGGTGCTCCGTGACACGGCCCTTCGGACCGGCGCTCCCGTCTTCTGTCACCACGACGTACTCCACCTCCTTGGGCCATGCGTCCGCCGGAAGGAGTTGGGCCTTCGTCCGCGCGCCCATCATCGCCACTACATGGTGGCCCGCCGCGACGGCGCGCTCCGCCATGTCTACCATCGGCGCGACGCCTACCCCCCCACCGATGAGGAGCAGGTTCCCCCGGTCGGCCGGAAGGCGAAAACCCCTGCCCAGCGGCCCGTAGGCGGTCACCAGCTCGCCGGGCCTCCGGTCCGCCAGCCATGCGGTGCCCCTGCCGGCCACGTTGTAAAGCAACGCGAACCTGTCACCCTCAAGCCGATGATAGCTGAACGCCCGCGCGAACATGGGATCGGTCTGCTCGGCGCTGCAATGGACCATCACGAACTGTCCTGGCGCGGTGCCGCGTGAGAGCTCGGGGGCCTGGAACCAGGTCACCCAACCGCCCTCATAGACCTGCTCCGTCGAAATGACCGCTGCC
>CAYPAZ010000245.1:0-4046 GCA_964408835.1 uncultured Anaerolineaceae bacterium | reverse complement strand
TCGCGGGGTCGGCCATCGCGCTGATCTGCTACATGTGGCTCATCGGCCAGGTGGGGGCGGTGCGGGCTTCGGTCGTGACGTACCTGATCCCACCGATCGGGGTGTTTCTCGGGTGGGTGGTGCTGTCTGAGCCACTGACGTGGAACCTGTTTGCAGGGCTGGGGCTGGTGGTGGTGGGAGTTGCACTTGTGCAGGGAGTGCCGGTGGCGCGGCTGCTGCGCACGGGTCGGCCGCCGGAACCTGAGCCCGTTGCCGCTCCGCTGGACTAGCTCCCCGTCGAGCTCTGCTGGTGGAGCATCATCTGCCAGGAGCCATTGCGCCTCGTATACACCGAGGTGCTGTTCGCGCTGTAGGGTTGACCATCGCGCGTGGCGGAGCCCTCGTAGACGAGGGCGGCGCAGTCTTTGGCGAGTTCGACGACGCGCGGGTTTGAGAGCTTGACGCCGGTCCACGCGGCCATCCCGGGAGCGGACGTTGAGGCGATCGCCTGGCTCTTGTCCATCACTCCCGCGGAGAAGATGGCAAGCCCCTCATCGGCCATGTGTTCCTTGTAGTAGCCGGGATCGCGGGTGGCGTTCCAGAAGCCCTGTTCTATCTCGAGAAGCTCATCCAGGAGTGCCATGCCGCACCTCCTTTATGGTCTCGGGCGCCTGGATCCAGTGTCGCGGGGTGCAGCTCCGCTGTCGATGCCGGGTCCGTGGTAGGCTCGAAAGGAATGGCGACCATCTCCTTCGGCGCGGACGAGCGGACGGTGGTGACGGATCACATCCTGAACGAGCTACGAGCGCGTGGGTTCGACGTGGTACTCCACGGGACGATGGCGGGGGAGGAAGCACAGTGGGCTGAGGTGGGGGCCGCGGTGGCGCGGGACGTTGTGGAGGGGCGGGCGGAGACGGGAATCGCTTGCTGTTTCACGGGGACGGGGGTTTCGATGGCGGCGAACAAGGTCCCGGGAGCGCGGGCCGCGCTCTGCTTCCACCCGGACATCGCGCATGGGGCGCGGAAGTGGAACGACGCGAATGTGCTCTGCATGGCTCTCTCACGGACGACTCCGGAGGAGGCGACGGCGATCCTTGAGGCGTGGCTGGCCCCGGCGACGGTGGACGAATCGGAGCTGCCGAATATCGCGGCGCTGGAGGGCCTGAGTTCCTAGGAGACGCGCTCGATATAGGAGCCGCTATCGGTGTTGACCTTGATCCGGGTGCCTGCTTCGACGAAGAGCGGGACCTGGACGACGAGGCCGGTTTCGGTGGTGGCGGGCTTGGTGCCTCCGGTTGCAGTATCGCCTTTGAAGCCCGGGTCGGTCTCGGTGATAGTCAACTCTACGGTGAGGGGGAGTTCGACGCCGATGACTTCATCGCCGTAGAGGACGAGCTGGCAGACGTCGTTCTCTTTGAGATACTTATCTGCGTCGCCGACTTTTTCTGTGCCGACGGGGATCTGCTCGAAGGTCTCGGTGTTCATGAAGTGGTAAAACTGGCCGTCGTTATAGAGGTACTGCATGTCGCGACGTTCGACGCGGGCGCGGGCGAACTTGGTACCGGCCTGGAAGGTCTTTTCGACGATGCTGCCGGCCCGGACATCGCGGAGTTTGATGCGGACCTGGGCCGAACCCCGTCCCATCTTGATGTGTTCGTACTCCATGATGGAATAGAGCTTGCCATCGAGTTCGATGGTGGCTCCCTTCTTCAGTTCGCCCGTTGAGATCATGGTTACACTCCTGCGAGGGTGAGCTTGGTCGCGTGGCTGAGCTGGCGCGCGCGTCCGTTTTCGAGCACAACGACATCTTCTATGCGGACGCCACCCCAGCCAGGGATGTAGATACCGGGTTCGATGGTGAACACCATGCCGTCTTCCAGCGTGTCTTCAGAGAACGGGCCGAGGTAGGGGGCTTCGTGGACTTCTAGCCCGACGCCGTGGCCGAGGCCGTGGACGAACTGGTCGGCGTAGCCCGCTTTCTCTATGACTGAAGCCGCCAGGGCATGGGCGGTGGTGCCGGGCATGCCGGCTTCCACCCCATCGATCGCAGTGCGCTGGGCTTCGAAGACGACCTGGTAGACCTCGTGGAACTTCGCATCGCCCTCGCCGCCGACGACGAAGGTCCGGGTGAGGTCGCTGTTGTAGCCATCGAGGATGGCGCCCATATCGATGGTGACAGGCATGCCGGGGCTGACGACGTTGCGGGTCGGGACGGCGTGGGGGAGGGCGCCGTTGGGCCCGGCGGCGACGATTGTGGGGAAGGAGATGCCATCACCGCCGGCCGCGCGGACGGCGAGCTCTACCCCCTCCGCGATCTGGCGTTCGGTCATGCCGGGTTCGAGGCGGGCGGCGACACTTTCGAAAGCGGCGTCCCCGGCATCGATGGCGCGCTGGAGGGCTGCGAGTTCGTCCGGGTACTTTCGCGCGCGCAGCTTCTCGAGCAGGTCCTTCACGGGGACGAACTGGGGCCGCTCACGCCGGGGCAGTGCGGCCGCCGCTTCCTGGAGCGCGGTCCACTCGGAAAGGCTGGTGTCGCGCTCGGAGACGCCAACGCGCTTCCCGGCGAGGCTGGATTCGGCGACCAGGCCGGGGAGCCATTGCTTCACGCCTCCACGGACTTCGTGGACTTGGAAGCCGCGGGGGCGAACTGCGCTGGCGCCCGCCTTGGCGTAGCGGCCATCGAGCACAACGACGGCATCCTCGGCAGTGACGATGGCGCGGCCGGCGGAACCAACGAAGCCGGTGAGCCAGCGGCGGTTGGCCTGGTTTGCGTGCCAGATGTCATCGACGGGGCCGCTGACATAGAGGGCGTCGAGGCCTTCGGAATCGAGGGCGGCGCGGACGCGGGCGAGGCGCTCGGTCACTTGCGGCCTCGCTGACGGCGGTCGATGGGCGCAGCCAATCGGTGCGTGAGAATCAACTGTGTGTCCTCTGCTGGTGTGGAACCCGGTGGGCCGGGAAGTCAGGCGCGACTCTTCTTGCGCCGCTCGATCTCATCGAGCACGAGGCTCGTGGCAGCAGTGTACCCGGCCCTCCCGAGCCCGGTCACCTGCCCGGTGCAGACGGCGGCGATGAGTGAAACGTGGCGGAACTCCTCGCGGGCGTGGGTATTGGAGATGTGGACTTCTACGGCGGGGAGGTCGATGGCTTCGAGGGCATCGCGGAGGGCGACGGACGTGTGGGTGAGGGCGCCGGCGTTGACGACGACCCCGTGGGCGCGTTTGCGATTCTGGTGGAGGAAGTCGAGGATGGCGCCTTCGTGGTTGCTCTGGAACGAGATGACGGCGGCGCCGCGGGCGCCGGCGACCGCGGCGACATCGGCTTCGATATCCAGGAGGGTGGTGGTGCCGTAAACCTCGGGGCGGCGTTCGCCGAGGAGGTTCAGGTTGGGTCCGTGGACGAGGAGGATGGTGGTCACGAGGTGGCCTTCTTGCGGAGCTTGCGGCCGCGCTCCAGGGCTTCTTCGGCGACGCGGTTCCAGGCGGCATCCATGACCTGAGCCTGCCGGGCCTGGCTGACGTGCGTGTAGATCTGGGTGGTGTTGGCGGAGGAGTGGCCGAGGAGGTCCTGGACGATGCGAAGGTCAGCGCCGCCATCGAGCATGTGGGTAGCGAACGAGTGGCGGAGAAGGTGGGGGTGGACATCGGCGGAAATGCCGGCTTTGAGGGCCGCCTGCTTGATGAGCATCTGGACCGCGCGGGCGGTCAGCCTTCCACCGCGCTGGTTGAGGAAGAGGGCTTCCGAGGGGCCGGCGGCGAGGGCGGGGCGGGCATCGCGGAGGTAGAGTTCGAGGGCAGTCATCGCGGGCTTGCCGAAGACGACGAGGCGCTCTTTCGCGCCCTTTCCGAGGATGATGGCCGTACCCCGTTCGAGGTCTACCTGGCGGAGGTCCATGGCGACGAGTTCACTGATGCGAAGGCCGCCGCCATAGAGCAACTCGAACATGGCGCGGTCACGGAGCCCGGCCGGAGTTGAGGGGTCGGGGGCGGCGATGATGGAATCGATAACGGCGGAGTCGAGGACCTTGGGGAGACGCCTTGGCTTCTTCGGGAGCGCGACGCCGTGGA
>CAYPAZ010000244.1:429-4048 GCA_964408835.1 uncultured Anaerolineaceae bacterium | reverse complement strand
TGCTGAGTCCTGAGTGTTGAGGCTCAGATGCACGTGCGGGATGATTGTAGCGGGGTGGGAGAAGGGTAGCCAGACGATGGCTGGTGGGGAAGGGATAGGTGGGGCCTATGGGAGGGGAAGGCGTGAGGGGGAGGTGGGTCGCTGGTCTCTTGTCGGGGCCAACTGCAAGACCGCCAGGGTGGCTGTGGGTATAACGCGGTGGATCGGTGGGGCGCTAGTCCGGGGTCATTCAGTGACCGGGGTCGGGGTGCGCTTGAGGCGGCCGACGGGGGTGAGGGAGAGCCAGATGGCGGCGGAGGCGATGGTGGCGACGGCGACGAAGAGGGTTTCGCGGAGGCCGATGAGTTCGCCGAGGATGCCGCCGGCAGCGGTGCCGAGGATCATGGCGGCGCCCTCAAGGGTGCGCAT
This sequence comes from uncultured Anaerolineaceae bacterium, assembly GCA_964408835.1. Taxonomy (GTDB): domain Bacteria; phylum Chloroflexota; class Dehalococcoidia; order Tepidiformales; family Tepidiformaceae; genus CAYPAZ01. The sequence goes on along the minus strand of CAYPAZ010000244.1, from coordinate 3,640 downwards.
GGTGGCGTTCATGCGGCCGAGGAGGCGGTCGGGGGTGACGGACTGGCGGATGGTGACTTCGTTGATTTCGTAGTACATCCAGGCGGGGTCGGTGAGCTGGTTGGCGACGAGGAGGCCGCCACCCACGGCGGAGACAGACGTGGTGAGGGGCATGCAGACGGCGCCGAGAGCGCGGATGAGCACTGAGCCGACCATGGTGGGGCCGAGTCCGCCGCCCCAGGAGCGGTTGGCGACGAGGGCGCCGAAGATGGAGGTGACGCCACCGACGGCGAAGAAGAGGCCGAGGGCGCCGGGCTTCCAGCCGATTTCGCCGGCGAGGTAGAGGAGGAAGACGACGCTGATGATGCGGCCGCCGAAGTTGAGGATGATGGTGGCGCCGGCGAGGGAGCGGAGGATGCCATCGCGGAAGACGAAGGATGCGCCTTCGATGGATTCGCGCCAGACGGACGTACGGTCTTCGATGGCCACGCCGGGCGGTTCCGGGGTGTGGATACGGCGGATCCAGATTGCCGACCAGGCGAAACCTGCCGCGTTGACGAGGACGGCCCCGGGGGCGGTGAACGCCTGGACAAGGAAGCCCGAGATGCCGAACCCGCCGATTTCGGCGACAGAGGAGGAGGCGGCGAGTTTGCTGTTGCCTTCGAGGAGTTCTGCGCGGCCGACAAGGGCGGGGAGGTAGGCGCGGTAGGCGGTATCGAAGAAGACGGAGAGCGTGGCCAGGACGGCACCCGCGGCCCAGACATGTGGGATGGTGAGGACATCGAACAGGGCGGCGACGGGGATGGTGGTAAGGGCGATGGCGCGGCCGACATCGGTGGCGACGAGGATGGGGCGGCGAGGGAGGCGGTCGACCCAGACGCCGGCGATGGGGCCGATGAGAAAAGCGGGGACGATCTGGCAGCCGGAGAGGATGGCGACTTCGACGGCGGAGGCATCGAGCCAGAGGATGGCGGTGTAGAGGATGGCCAGGCTGCCGACGAAGGTGCCGAACTGGGCGACGGTGGTGCCGGCCCAGAGGCTTACGAAGTCGGGGTTGGCCCAGAGGCCGCGGCGGAAGAAGCGAAGCATGTGGTGAAGGTCCTCACGCGGGTGCGCTGAAGCGAGCCGCCGGCGGGCTGCCGGTGGCGATGCACGGTTGTGAGGGCGGAGGCACCGCTATGCGAGCGGCGCGGCGGGCCTCACGCCCGCGCGGAAGTGGCCATGGTGCGTTCGCGTACCTTCACTCGTTGGCCTCGTGGCGATGTGCCGGGGAGAACGGTAGCAGGCGAGGGGGAACAGGAAAGGGGGAGAGGAGGCGGAAGGCGGAGGTCAGAGGTCAGGAGATTTTGCCGGCGGCGCCGCCATCGATGTTGATCACCTGGCCATTGATGAAGCGGGAGTCTTCGCAGGAGAGGAAGAGGACTGTGGAGGCGACATCTTCGGGGTAGCCGGGGCCTTCGGAGACCTGGGTGAGTTCGAAGTAGGGACCGAGGGCGAGTTCGCCATCGGGCATGCGGGCCTGGATGGGCGTCATGATGAGGCCGGGCCGAACGGCGTTGGCACGGATACCGACGTTGGCGCCGGAGGCGGCGACGTAGCGGGTGAAGGCTTCGATGGCGGCTTTGGAGGCCGCATAGCCGGCGTTGGGGATGCCGGGGACTGAGGCTCGCTGCGCACGGGACATGCCAGCGACGGCGGCGAGGGAGGACATGTTCACGATGGTGCCACCGCCGGCCTGAACCATGGAGTCCCAGCAGGCCTGGGTAACGTGAAAGGTGCTGACGAGGTTGAGTTCGACAGTCGCGACGAACGTTTCGACGCTTTCGCGCGGGAATTCGCCGGGGAGGGCGCCACCGGCGTTGTTGAAAAGCGCGGAGACAGGCCCGAAACGGTTGGTGGCCACACCGATGGCCTTCTTGACGGCGGTTTTATCAGTGACATCGCACTGGACGAACTCGGCGGTGCCGGAGGTGCGGCCGATGGAGTCGGCCACCAGTTCACCTTCGGCCTGGCGACGGGCGAGGATGGAGACGCGGGCTCCTTCCTCGGCGAAGAGGCGGGCGGTGGCTTCGCCGATCCCGGAGTTGCCTCCGGTGACGATGGCGTGCTGGTCATGAAGTTTTCCGGGCATGGGAGTTGTCCGAGGTCAGAATTCAGATGTCAGAGTCGAGCGAGTGCCATCTGATGGGGCGGGACTATAGCGGATCGGGATTGGAGGTGTCAGGGGTGGAGAGCCCGAGTACGCGGGGAGGGGGTGGAGTGCGGTCTCTGACGGGTAGGACGTGGGGCTGGTAGATTCGGGACGGGATGGCAACGACAGCTTCGGGAGAGACGGCGGGCGGAGCGGCAGGGGCGCGGGTGCGGTGGGGGAGAGGTTGGTACTTCGGGTACTGGATTGTGGGGGCGGCCTTCGTTGCGCAGTTCGTCTCCGTGGGGGCGCAGAACTACGTCATCGGGGTGTTCCTGAAGCCGATGACTGAGGACCCGGAGTTGCTGTGGACGCGGGCGGAGTTCACGGCGGCGCGGACGATCGGGCAGGTGACGATGGCGATCGTGGGCCTGTACATCGGGGCGCACATCGACCGTCACGGGGGCCGGCGGGTGATCCTGGTGGGAGGGACGGTGCTCGGGGGAGCGCTGTTCGCGACGAGTTACGTGCACGAACTCTGGCAGTGGCTGCTGTTGAACGGAATCGCGTTGACGGTGGGGGCAGCGATGGTGGGCAACCTGGTGGTGAACGTGACGCTCTCGAAGTGGTTCGTGGAGAAGCGGGGGCGGATGGTGGGCCTGGCGGCGATGGGGGTTTCGTTCGCGGGGGTGGCGCTACCGTGGGTGATGACGCAGGTGGTGGACGAGTGGGGTTGGCGGGCCGGGTGGCGGTGGTTGGGGGTAGGCGCTTTCCTGCTCACGCTGCCGCTTTCGTACTTCATGCGGCGGGCGCCAGAGGACTACGGCCTGCACCCGGATGGCCGGACGGATGCTCAGATGGCAGAGGGGGCGGGCGAGCGGGCGGCGGCGGACTTCGCGAACTCGTTGACGCGGCGGGAGGCGCTGCGAAGCCCGCAGTTCTACCTGCTGGTGTTCGCGTTCGCGCTGTTTGTGGTTTCGATCGGCGTGATGCTGATCCAGACGATCCCGTTCATGACGGACAACGGGTACAGCCGGTCAACCGCGTCGCTGATGATCACGGTGACTTCGGTGCCGGCGCTGGTCTCGAAGCCAATCTGGGGGA
>CAYPAZ010000244.1:0-419 GCA_964408835.1 uncultured Anaerolineaceae bacterium | reverse complement strand
ATCGACCGGACGGAGCCGAGGCGGCTGTGTTCGTTGAGCGCGCTGCTGACGGGGGCTTCGCTGCTGGTGATCGTGGCGGCGGTCTCGAATGGATGGACCGCGATGGTGTACGCGGGGTTCTTCCTGCTGGGATGGGGCTGGGGCGGGATGATCCCGCTGCAGGAGGTGACGTGGGCGAGTTACTTCGGACGGCGGTACATCGGCTCGGTGAGGAGCGCGGGGATGCCGTTTTCGATCGGGCTGAGTGCGCTGGCGGTGCAGGCGGTGCCGTTCTACTACGACCGGGTGGGGGACTACAACGGGGCATTCGTGGCGATTGCGGTGAGCTGCCTTGTGTCGTCGGTGATGATGCTGTTCGTGAAGAAGCCGGCGAAGGCGGGTGCAGGGAAGGCGTAAAGGGGTCGGGACGCGCACGGACC
>CAYPAZ010000243.1:0-4072 GCA_964408835.1 uncultured Anaerolineaceae bacterium | reverse complement strand
GCAGAGGTCTGCAAAACCTCCATCCCCGGTTCAAATCCGGGCGGCGCCTCCAAAAAATTACTCAATGAATTAGCCGTTTTCGCCCGAGTATTCGTCATTCCAAAGGGTAGTAGCCTCGTCTGTCCAGGGCTGTCAGATCCTTAGGAAATGTGACGCATCGGAACCGGTTTACTACCACCGTTACTACCGTGTGCGGTCGCCATAGAGATTGAAGGCTGCACTCCTTCGCGGAGCAGCTCCTGGTCGTTCGTCGTTCGGCGCGCTGCTCAGGTGCTCGTCTGAGCGTGGCGGTAGGAACGTCGGCCTACAGGAGCCTCGGCCACCTCGCGCCGTCGATGAGGCGAGTTGTGGTGCAAAGGGCAAGACCATCCGGGGGAGTGGTTACGGCGGCGCGCGGGAACCCAGATTGAGTCGGGCTCTCGCCCACCACTCGGGGGCCACCACCGCGCCCCCGGTACTCCCGGACACGAACGAGATCCCCGATACGCATCGCCATGGCCGAATACTGCCTATGTCATAAGGTAGTCCAAGTCCGGTCCGTCAGTCGCGAATCCCGCTTGCGATCTATGGCGTAAGTGCGTATCATCGTGTCCTAGAGGTTGCGCGCTATGCCACAGGACGACAACGCTACCGTGCCCGTGTACCTGCCGATGGTAACGGTCCACTCGGCGATCCAGAGCTTGCGGGAGCACGGGCTGCCGCCTAAGCTCGACCGCACGGCTTGGAAATCGCGTTCTGGCGCCGACCAGACCGGTCTGCTCAGCGGCTTCAAGTTCTTGGGCTTCATTGATGAGCAGGGGAACACGCAGCCCATGCTGCGTCGGTTGAAGGATGCTGAGCCGAACAGCGCGGCGGAACGGCAGGCGTGGGCCGAAGTGCTGCGGCAACGCTACGCCAAAGTGTTTGACATCGACTTGGCGACCGCCACTCCCGCAATGGTCGCGGAGGCGATTGCGGCTTACGGAAACCCCTCGGCCAGCACTAAGAAGCGCGCCATCCGCTTCTTCCTTAAGACCGCCCAATACGCTGGCGTGAATGTCTCTTCCCGGCTTCTTAAGGATCTGCGGGAACGCACCCCGAGTGACCGCGCTGCGCCGACGACGACCGACGAGGGCACCACGAACGGCACCGCCAAGAGTCGTCGCAAGAAACGCGGATCAACTCAGCGCATCGATCAGACGCCTCCTCCAGCAGACGGTAACAGTCAGGCGATGAAAACGATCACGCTCGTCGTCGCCGGCGGCACGCTTACGCTCAATGGCACGTTCAACCCGTTCAAGTTGGCCGGGGACGAGCGGAAGTTGGTGTACGACATCATCGACATGATGGACGATTACGCCGCGAAGAATCCGCCGCCCTCGGAATGATCCTTCAGGAGATGAAGCCCATGACCAGGAGGGTAACCGGCTTCGTCGCCCAGCCCGCCGGGCGCCGGAGCCGATCTGCGTAACAAGACGAAGGGCCGTTCCGCCAGTCCCTAGCCAGGAAACGGAACGGCCCGTGGTGGGCACCCTCACTCAGAGCGTACCTGATGCCATTATACGGGTTGGCGCTTCCGCCGCTTCGGCTTCGGCCGCTGGCGGATTTTCACCACCTTCGGCGCGGCAAGCGCGCGCCGGAGCCCCTCCCTGAACCTGTCCATCGCGCGCCCACCGGGTTATCGGCGGGCACGTCTGGTGCGCCGTCCGCGTGGGAGTTGGGGATAGGCGTTCGCGGTTTTCTCAGCACCTTTCAAGCTCCGCGCGAGAGCGCGGCCGAGTTCGTAGCCGCTGATGCCGTTCTTGCAGTTCACGAGCAGCCAGAGCGCTGGGAGCCACTTCTGGAGCCGCAGCGGCACCGTCACGCGCGTCATCATCGCGGGATGCACAACCACCTCGCCCATCTCGCCCGACTCCACGGCCGCACCCTCGAACTCGCCCATCGCATCCACCGCGACACGCAGCTCCTGACGGAGCTGCAGCAGGAACTCTCCAAGGAACTGGACCACCTCTGGGAAACCCTGAGCCAGCCTCCCCCGGCCAGACCCCCCTCTCCTCCTCCGGTTCCTCGCATCCTGCGCCTCCCCCAGGTAGTGGAACGGGTCGGCGTGCGACGCGCAACCATCTACAACATGGTCCGGGAGGGCAGGTTTCCTCCCGCTCGCAAGCTGGGCCCGAACGCCGTGGGGTGGGCATCGGAGGACATTGAGGAATGGGTCAGGAGCCGGGAGGTGGGTGGAGGGAGGCCCCGCCCGGGGAGGCCCAGAAGAACGTAGGCCAGGGTCATTTCCCACCTTGTCCGCCACCTCGCCGCACCCGATCGGTGCTGGCGAACTGGCGCGGGGAGAGGACGTCCGGGAGACCGCGAGCGTTCTGAGATGCCAGCTGGCGCGCTGCCCCCCTTCGCCGGGGGGCCGCGTGGGGTCGGTCCCGTCAGGCCGCCGCTGGCTTGTAGCGCGCTCGCGTGGTCGACACCTCGGGGCACCAGCAGCGCGGCGCGACGTATAATCCGCCGCATCCCATCGCAGCATAGGAGATTCTTGGCGTTGCCAGACACGAACCTGTCCTCATTCATCTGGTCGGTTGCGGACCTGCTCCGCGGAGATTACAAGCAGTCCGAGTACGGGCGGGTGATTCTGCCCTTCACGGTCCTGCGGCGCCTGGACTGCGTGTTGGAGCCGACGAAGCCCGCCGTCCTCGCCGAGAAGCGGAAGCGCGAGAAGGAGAAGGTCAACCCGGAGTCCTTCCTCCTGCGGAAGTCGAAGGTCCACTTCTTCAACACGTCGCCGCTCGACATGAAGAAGCTGATGGGCGACCAGATGAACATCGACCAGAACCTGCGGTCGTACATCCAGGCGTTCTCCGGCCCCGTCCGGGACATCTTCGAGAGCTTCGACTTCGACACCCACATCGACCGGCTCAAGAAGGCGAACCTCCTGTACCTGGTGACGGAGAAGTTCGCCAACATCGACCTGCACCCAAACGTCGTCCCGAACGCACAGATGGGCGCCGTGTTCGAAGAGCTGATCCGGCGGTTCGCGGAGCTGTCGAACGAGACGGCCGGCGAACACTTCACGCCGCGCGAGGTCATCCGCCTGATGGTGAACCTGCTGTTCGTCGAAGACGACGACGTGCTGAGCAGGCCGGGCGTGGTGCGGGCGCTGTACGATCCGACGGCAGGCACCGGCGGGATGCTGAGCGTCGCGGGCGAGCACCTCGCCGCGCACAACCCGGATGCGCAGCTCGTCGTGTACGGCCAGGAGCTGAACCCCGAGTCGTACGCCATCTGCAAGGCCGACATGCTCATCAAGGGGCAGGATATTTCGAACATCAAGCCGGGGAACACGCTGTCGGCTGACGGCCTGCCGGGGCACCGCTTCGACTACATGCTCTCCAACCCGCCGTTTGGCGTCGAGTGGAAGAAGATCGAGCGCGAGGTCCGGCGGGAGCACGAGGAGCTGGGGCACGAGGGCCGGTTCGGGCCCGGCCTGCCGCGCGTCAGCGATGGCTCGCTGCTCTTCATGCTGCACCTCCTCTCCAAGATGCGCCCTCCTGCCGAGGGTGGAAGCCGGTTCGGCATCGTCCTGAACGGCTCGCCGCTGTTCACGGGCGGGGCGGGCTCCGGCGAGAGTGAGATCCGGCGGCACCTGCTGGAGTACGACCTGGTCGAGGCGATCATCGCGCTGCCGACCGATATGTTCTACAACACCGGTATCGCGACGTACGTGTGGATTGTCAGCAACCGGAAGCCCGCCACCCGCAAAGGGCAGGTGCAGCTCATCGACGCCAGCGGCTTCTGGCAGAAGATGCGGAAGAGCCTCGGCAGCAAGCGCAAGGAGCTGAGCGCCGCGCACATCGAGGAGATCACCCGCATCTTCGGTGCCTTCGAGGAGGTCACGCGCGAGGACGGCACGCCCGTCAGCAAAATGTTCCCCAACGAGACGTTTGGCTACCGCACCATCGCCGTCGAGCGCCCGCTGCGCGACGAGGCGGGCAGCGTCGTCCTCGCCGCGAAGGGCAAGGCGAAGGGCAAGCCCATGCCGGATCCCGACCTGCGCGACACCGAGAATGTGCCGCTCGACGAGGACGTGGCG
>CAYPAZ010000242.1:0-4102 GCA_964408835.1 uncultured Anaerolineaceae bacterium | reverse complement strand
GTAGCAGCGGAACTGGCAGCCAACGGGTCGCTGGCCTTCGCGGACCGTGGCTCCAGCCAGGACGCAGCTGAGGCCCATGCATACCGGGTCGCCGGCAGGGGGAGGGACGGTGTGGAAGTCGGGGTAGGAGGTCGCGACTTCCCAGGCTTCGGCGAGCGGGAGGCGAAGGTCCGCGGCGATAGCGGCTATGGCATCGCGGCTGAGCCAGCCGTCGCGGTGGTGTTCTTCGTAGAGGCGAGGCAGGAGTTGAGCGCGGGGAGGGGCGGACGGCTCAGAAGCGACCATGGCCGGATCCTAGCGCGGGAGAGATGAGGTTGCTCAGGCGCGTCGTGCGATAGGTTCGCGGGGTACCACGGGCTGAGGTTTGGGGACGACCGTGCGGCGAGCGGAGATCGGTTCCTGGCAGGCCTTGAGGAACGCGGCATCGACGACATCGGCGAGGCCGCGCTTGCTCGCTTCCTGGCGGACGAAGGCGACGGTACTGGAGATGGTGGCATCGAAGCCTGGCCAGTCTTCGCAGCGGACGACGCGAAGATGGCGGACAGACTCGTTCCACTCGACTATCAAGCGGGGGCGAGAACCGGCGCCGGCGCTGATGCGGGTGTAGCCGCCGAGGTAATCGATGGAGAGGTGGAGGCCGCGGTTGGTGGGGTCGACATCGTTGCGTTGGAGGCCGTCCCAGAGTTCGGAGAGGGTGAGGAGGAGTCGAAAGGCAACATCGGACGTGTCGGCGCGCACGGGAACCTCAGGTGGGAGAGACTGGGCCGCGTACAGCGGTGCTGCGGCCGCATCATACGCCTGAGAGGGCTGGAGTTGGCAAGAGGTTCTATAGGAGAGATAGAGGTGCTATGGGCCCGGTTGCCGGCGCGGTGGACGGCCGGTTGCGGAAACGTAAGGGATACACCTGATTGACACCCGTCATCCACCTGACGTAAAACATACCCGTGGGTCGGAAAACTAACCGACTTGCAGAAGCGGGAGGTGCCTCTTGGCAAGGCTCCGGACGCTCCTGGTGCTCAGCGCGCTTGCAGCTGTGGCAGTCGCCTCTTCGGCGGCTCCTATGCTGATCATTCGCTGGTAACCCGGAGCACAACTTAAGCGGGGAAGGCGGGCTATGGCCCGCTTTCTCTGTGTCCAGGGCCAGGTGGGGTCAGGCGGTGGAGGCGAGGCTCAGGCGGCGTTCGAGGATCTCGGCATCGATGAGGCGGGCGGTCAATTCGGCGAGCCTCGTGGCAGTATCCGGGGAGCCGCCAGCTTCGACAGCGGCCTGGCCAAGGCAGGCGAGCCGGGCATCGCGGTACTGGTCGAGCCGCTCGCGGATGGCGTCTTCCCTGACGGCTCCCCGCCAGATCTCGGGCATGAGGCCAACGTGGCGCGCGCCGTTGCGTTCGCCGAGGTAGCGACGGGCGGCGGTGGCGGGCTCGACACCTGCGGCGATGGCTTCGGCGACGGCTTCGACGCGGCGCATGGCTTCGGCCAGTGCCTCTTCGACCACGGCGATGAAGAGGTCGACCTTCGAGGGGAAGTGGGCGTAGACGGCGCCCTTGGAGAGGCCAGCGGAAGCAGCGAGGGCATCGAGCGACGCGCCGTCATAGCCTTCACGGGCGATGTATTCGCTGGCGGCTTCGGTCAGGGCGGCCCTGGTCCTAGCCCGCCGCTCTTCCTGCCTCATCTTCGTCCTTTGTCCAGGCCGGGAGATAGAGCGGCTTGCGGACTGCTGAGCCATCTTCTTCTCGCCACCCCGGGAATAGTGCTTCGAACGCTTCGACAACGGTTGGATCGAACTGCGATCCGGCGCAGCGTAGTATCTCTGCAAGTGCGGCATCTGGCGACTGGCCATCCCGATAGGGCCTATCGGAGATGATCGCATCGTAGGTATCGGCAAGGGCGAAGATGCGGGCACCAAGGGGGATGTTCTCGCCCTTGAGGCGGCGGGGATAGCCATCGCCGTCCCAGCGTTCGTGGTGGGCGAGGACGATGCGAGCCGCAGGGCGGAGGTAAGGCACCTGGGCGAGGATGCGATAGCCGAAGCCCGGATGTTTGCGCATGAATTCCCACTCTTCTTCGGTGAGGGGGCCGGGCTTGCGGAGGATGGCATCGGGGACGCCGATCTTTCCGACGTCATGCATGAGGGCGCCGCGGTAGATCATCGCAAGCTCTTCCTCGTCCTTCATGCCCAGGGTCCTGGCCATCTCATAGGAGTGGACGGCGACCCGGGAGGAGTGTCCGCGGGTCTCCTGATCGCGCATATCGAGGGCGGCGACGAGTGATTCGAGGGTGCCGGTGTAGGCATCCTGGAGCTGATGGGACATGTCGCGGATTTCTACGTAGGCGTCCTTAAGCTGGACGTTGGAGCGTTCGAGCCGGACTACGTTTTCGCGGGTGCGGTCGATGAACTGCTTCATGGTGTAGCGGCTGAGGAGAAGGGGGGCGGCGAAAACGACCAGGCCCCAGGTCCCGATTTCGGCGTAGGCGACGGCGAGACCACCACCGAAGGCGCCGAGGGCGATGTGGTGGGGGAGGAGCCAGCCGAAGTTCTCGCGGTAGGTATCGGTGCGGGACCGGCCGGTGCTGAGAGCCATGACGTTGGAGACAAGGCTCGAGGTGATGGTGAACACGAAGAGCCCGGCAATCGTGCCTTTGACGAGGAGGAAGGAGTTGGCCCAGATAGGCCCAGAAGCGAGTGACCCGAAGACCGAATCGCCAGTGAACGCGACGACCGAGGCAACGCCAGCGGCGAGGTTCATCTGACCGAAATTGAAGGCGAGCTTGCGGGGCGAGCGCTCCATTGGAAGGCCGCCGATGGTGCAGGCGGTCGCTGCGGCCGCACCACCGATGGGGCCGAAGAGGACGATGCCCACAACGACTCCGACGAAGCTCACAGACACGGCGCCATCGAAGTAGAGGCGGACGGTGAGGTATTCGGTGACCAGGCAAAGCAGAACGATCGCCGCGAGGCCGGAAGGGTCATCGACGCGGTCGAAGCCGAGGGCAAGGCCGAATGCAGCTGTACCAGCCACGAACACTGCCGCGACGAACCGGTCGGCGGAGGAGCCGGGGAGACCCTTCATATCAAGTACTATCGGCACGTTGACGGCGGGTGACAGGGGGAAGTGTTTGAGAGCTGTTAGGGCAAGAGCCAGATACGGGGAGTGGCCGGGGAGCAGGTGAACGCCGGTGGCCGATGGGTGAACGCGAGAGGGACGCGCCGTGCAAGTTGGGGAGGTTGGGCCCAAACGCGCGCCAGGGAAATGGCTCCAGCGCGCGGAGGCTGCCGCGGCCAGCCGGGGACGGGGAAGAGTGACAACGGTGACAGGTGGGTGAACGCGACAGGTTGTGTCGCGAAATAGGGGTAATGCGGGGGCTCGTGTATCGTTCGAAGCCAGTATCAGGCGAATGGAGAGGGAGGCTGATGGACAGCTACGACACCTATCGAATCATGCTCTACGTTCACGTCGCGGCAGCGCTCGTAGGGCTGGGGGTCACGTTCTCGTTCCCATTTCTGCAGGGGGCGGCGGAGAAAACAGGGACGGGCGCGACGCGGTTCGCGCTCAGGGTGATCGACCGCGTGGACCTGTTTGTGGTGTACCCGGCGGTAGCGCTGATCGTGGTGTTTGGGGTTGGGCTGATCTTCAGCGATGTGACGGGATACAGCGATGACTTCCCGGTGTGGCTGATGGTGGCGATCCCGTACTTCCTCGGGCTCTGGCTTGTTTCGTTCCTGGTGCAGCGGCCGGCGTACAAGGCGGCGCTGCGCACCCTGGAGGCCGTGCCCGATGACGCGAGCCTGCCGGAGGCATACGAGCCCCTGGGCAAACGGATGCAGATGGTGGGGGGATTCCTGGCGCTTTCCGTGCTGATCATCCTGTTCCTGATGGTGTGGAAGCCGGGAGAGTAGCGGCGGGTCTCTCGCGGGCGGGTGTATCATCGGTCGCCCGGAAGGAGGGCGACGGATGAAGGCGTTGGAAGGTGTGCGGGTGCTGGACCTCACGCGGTACCAGCAGGGGCCGTTCGCGACGGTGATGCTGGCGGACCTTGGGGCGGACATCATCAAGCTGGAGGACCCCAACGGGGGTGACTACGGGCGGCGGCTGTGGCGGGA
>CAYPAZ010000241.1:0-4108 GCA_964408835.1 uncultured Anaerolineaceae bacterium | reverse complement strand
GCCGATGACGCTCCCCCCCGAAATGGCCACAGCCCCAACCCAGGGGTTGGGGCTTGTGGCGCCGCGGACACCCCGGGCGGCTTCCAGGGCACGGACCATGGAGGGAGAGGGCATGGTGCGTGTCAGGGTAGCGCGTCCGGGGCAGAAACGGCTGGGGTAGCCGTCGGCAAGAGCGGGGCGGTTGCGGGCGCCACTGATGCCCTCGCCGGCGGCATCTTGGCTTCTTGTGCCTAAACGGTCACCCAGAGGCCGTTCCCGAGCGGAAGGTAGTTGGCCGGCGCCTCGCCGCCTTCACCTTCATCGCTCGAGCCGCCGCCTTCGCCGCCACCGATGTTGATATCGATAGCCCCGCCACCTTCGCGTTCGCCGGTGGTGCCGCGGTCCCATGGCTGCCAGATGGCTGCCAGGATGATTGCTACGACCGCGATGGCAACGATCAGAACCATGAACATCGCAACGGTGTGGGCCGCGAAGAAGCTCGCTTCCGCACTGGTGTGGTGATGAGTCATTTCACACCTCCTTGCTCTCGAGGTTAGGAGGCAAGGGTGGCATCGGCCGTTTCGGCCCGAGCCGATGGTGTTGCAGGAGTCTCAAGATCAGGCGCGTTGAAGCCGGGGCAGTTCAAGACCTCGGCTGCCAGAGACCACAGTCCGTCTCCGTGTCATCGAGAAACGGGCCGACGCAATCGCGACCCTCGCGGACGATGTGCTGGCACAGGTTCACGAGATTGCCGCCGGCGCGTTCTCCGAGAGTAACCTTCAGGTAAAGGCAGCGGGCGGCGAAGCGCTTTTCGGGCCGAGGCGGCTCCATCCGGGAGATGGTACGGGCCGAGGGCGCAGGGGGTAAGGCCCGGGAGCCGCAAGCGGGGTGAAAGTCGAGCGCGGCGGGCGTACGCTTCGGCGGCCACTGGAGGTACGAAATGGAAGCACCTGCGCAGGTCGAATGTCAGAAGCTTGGGGACTACCTGGAGGTCATGACAAAGGCAGTGTTCGAATCGGGGATGAGCTGGCGGGTGGTGGAGAACAAATGGCCGAGCATGACCGAGGCCATCGGCGGGTGGGAACCCGAGCGAATCGCGAACTTCACCCCCGATGATGTGGACCGCCTTGCCACCGACACGCGGATGATCCGCAACCGGAGGAAGATCGAATCCACCGTGCACAACGCCGAGACGATGCTGGCGCTCGAGCGCGAGTACGGGGACTTCCGGAAGTACCTGCAAAGCCAGGGCCCCTTCGAGCCGCTGGTGAAAGACATGAAAAGCCGGTTCAAGCACCTGGGGAACTTTGGGTGCTACTACTTCCTCTGGGTGGTGAAAGAGCCCGTGCCAGAGCACAGCGAGTTCCGGGAGAAGATCAAGACGATCGGGCGGTAGCAGCCTGAGCGCGAGGGGCGGGCGTATCGCATAATCGGTGGGCTGTCCCCCGACGGGGCGAATTCGGAAAGGTTGGCGAGCATGAAGCTGGCGTTGATGATCGGATATTCGGGTTCCCAGATGCGGGTACCCATGGACCTCATTCTTGAGTGCGAGCGCCTGGGATTCGACTCCGTGTGGTCGGCGGAGGCCTATGGCTCAGACGCAGCGACGCCGTTGGCGTACATCGCCGCGAAGACGGACCGGATCAAGATCGGGACGTCCATCATGCAGATCCCCGCGCGCACGCCGGCGATGACTGCGATGACCGCGATGACGCTCGACGCGCTCTCGGAGGGGCGGTTCCTGCTCGGGTTGGGTCTCTCCGGGCCACAGGTGGTGGAGGGGTGGCACGGGCAGCCGTACGGGAAGCCGCACGTCCGCATCCGTGAGTATGTGGAAATCGTGCGGATGATCCTGAAGCGGGAGCAGCCCGTGGAGTACGACGGAAAGGAGTACCAGCTCCCCTACCGGGGGCCCGGCGCCAGCGGGCTGGGCAAGCCGCTGAAGAGCATCCTCCACGGTCGCGAGATGCCCATCTACCTCGCCACGCTGGGGCCAGCGAACATCCGGACGACCGCGGAACTGGCGGACGGGTGGCTCCCGGCGTGGTATTCGCCGTACCAGATGGACGTGTTCAAGGGAGACCTCGAGGCCGGGTTCGCCAGGGCGCCCGGCGGGAAGTCCTTCGGCGACCTCGATATCGCGGCTTCGTGCGCCGTGGTCGTCACGGACGACGTGAAGGCGGGCCTGCAGACCCTCAAGCCGGGCATCGCGCTGTACGTTGGTGGCATGGGCGCCAGGGGAAAGAACTTCTACAACGACCTCGCGGTGAAGTACGGCTATGGCGAGGCAGCCGAGAAGATCCAGGACCTCTATCTCGCCGGCCGGAAGGAAGAGGCGGTCGCCGCCGTACCGGACGAACTGGCCGACGAAATGTCGTTGGTGGGGCCGGAGGCGCGAATCCGCGAGCGGTACCGGGCCTGGGAGGACGCCGGAGTCGGGACCATGATGCTGAGCCCCGCGCACCCGCAGGGCTTGACGCTCATGGCGGAACTCACCGGCGCCGCACGAGGCGCCACCGTTTAAGGGAAAGAGCCCGGGCAGGGTTCGAAGGAGGGAAGAGGCGCCTGCCCGGGTGTCGTAGCTCGACAGCCCGGAGTATAGAGGAAGCGATACTGCGTATCAATACCGTGGTGCCATGCGCTTCCGCCCTGAAGCTGCCGATTGTCCTGATGTGACACCGAATGTTCCCCAGCACGATCATGCCGCCCGGACCGAGGTGCTTCGTTCCCGGCCGGCCCAGGCCGTGGCCGTGCTCTATGTACTCTTCGGCTGCTACTACCTGTGGTGGCGCGCGACCCAGACAGTGAACTGGGATGCGCCATTCATCTCCATCCCGTTCCTCTTCGCTGACTTCCTCGGCTTCGCGTTCTTCCTGTTGTTCGCAGCGACGCTGTGGGCGCGCTGGAAGCGATACGCCCCCGCGCCGGAGGAAGGGCTCGCGGTCGATGTCTACGTCACCACCTACAACGAGCCGGTGGACGTGCTGCGACCGACGATCACCGCCGCCGTTTCGATGGATTACCCGCACGAGACCTACGTCCTCGACGACGGACGCCGGCCCGAGGTGGAAGCGCTCTGCGAATCGCTCGGGGCCCGCTACCTCAGCCGTCCCGACAACAAGGGCGCGAAGGCGGGCAACATCAACGCCGCGCTGCCCCGGACCAGCGGGGACATCATCGCCATCTTCGATGCGGACCACGTCCCGTTCCGCAACTTCCTGACGGAGCTGCTGGGGTACTTCCGCGACCAGAAGGTTGGTCTCGTGCAGGCGCCGCAGGCGTACTACAACCTCGATTCGTTCCAGCACGGTGTGCGGCAATGGTCCCACGGCAATGCGCCGTGGCACGAACAATCCGTGTTCTACGACGCGATCATGCCGGGCAAGGAGCGCTGGAACGCCGCCTTCTGGTGCGGCTCGAGCGGGATCGTCCGGCGGGCGGCGCTGGAGGGCGTGGGCGGCGTGGACACCCGCACGGTCACCGAGGACATGCACACCGCGATGTCCATGCACGCCGCGGGCTGGAAGAGCATCTATCACGACCGCGAGCTGGCTCTGGGCATCGCGCCCGACGATGTCGGTTCGTTCCTGCTGCAACGCTTCCGGTGGGCGCAGGGGTCCGTCCAGATGCTGCGCGCGGACAACCCGCTGGCCAAGCGCGGGCTGAACCTGAAGCAGCGGCTCGCGTACCTGGCGAGCACGTTGTATGTCGCGGAGTACGTGCCCAAAGCCATCTACCTCGCGACGCCGATCCTCGCGCTGACCTTCGGCGCGCTGCCAATGACGAACATGGGCTGGAGCCTCCTCTACCGGTTCCTTCCGTACTACCTGCTGGGGATCACCGCGACGATGATGCTGGCCCGGGGCACGAACCCCTACTTCCAGGCCGAACGCTTCCATCTCCTGAAGATGGGCATCATGCTCCGGGCCCTCACGCTCCTGGTGTGGCCGAGGAAGCTGGCGTTCAACGTGACGCCCAAAGCCGGCGACGGCGAGGACCACCGGAAGGCCAATCTCGGATTGGTGAAGGGCCAGATGATCGCAGGCGTGGCCTCGCTCGCCGCAATCGCCTGGGCCGTGACGGCCTGGCGGCTCGGGGTCACCTGGCAGCTGACCGGCGTCTCGCTGGC
>CAYPAZ010000240.1:0-4145 GCA_964408835.1 uncultured Anaerolineaceae bacterium | reverse complement strand
CTGGAGACAGGCGCGGCATGGTAAACCCCACCCGGAGCAAGGCCGAATAGGGGAGGAGGGCGCCCGGCCCGCTATCACTCCCGGGTTGGCCGCTTGAGTGCCGCGGCGACGCGGCTCCCAGAGAGATGACCGCCCATTCCCTCCCCGGAGGGATGGACAGAATCCGGCTTACAGGCCCGCTGGATCTCTCGCCCCTCGCGCTTCTCCGCGCTACGCTCGGAATGTGGCGTACTGGGTCATCGAAGGCATCCTTGCGACCAGCCCGCGGCCAGGCTACCGCCCCGGCATGGAATCCACCGTCCCCCGCGACGTCGTCGAGCAGTGGGTGGTTGAGAAGCGCGATTTCGGCATCCGCTCCATCCTCTGCCTTCTCGACCGTGACCAACTACCACTCTACGAGCGCCACCTCCCCGACGGCCTGATCGCGCACTACATTGAGTCCGGCTTCGAAGTCGGGCACGTCCCTACGTTCGATGGGCAGACGAACCCCTTCACCCGGGACCAGTACGACGAAATCTGGGAGACCTACCTGCGGCTCCCGAAGCCCATCCTCATCCACTGCAGCGCCGGATACGACCGCACGTACCGCGCCGTCGACCATATCCTCGATCGCATCCAGTCCCTGGGCGGCAAGTAGGTCGAACGCTCACGGCTCACTCTCGTCCTCCCCCTGCAGCGCGTCGAGCAGCTCGGCCTTCGATTTCTCCATCTCGGCCTTCAGCGCCCGGTACTCCTCCTCGTCCAGGTCTCCGAGCGCGAACGCCATCTCCAGGTCCTCCTCGAGTTCGGCGGTGGAATCCAGCGCCAGGCGCAGGACGCGCGCAAGCTCCTCCGGCGACGCCGGCTCGTCGGGACTCATGACGCCGCCGGCTGGCGAGTGTTCCGGACCGGCGCCATGTGCCGCATGGCTTCCAGGATGACTTCCTGCTTCCGCACCGGGTCCTGCTCGGCCGTGAACAGCGAGAGGAACGCGGTGTCTATCCCGGCCTCCATGTAGCGCAGGACATGCTCCCGCTTTTCCTCGGGCGTCCCGTGGATCATGAGTTCGTCCACCACGTGGCCCGGCACGGCGGCCAGCGCCCCGCGCCGGTCGCCCGAGTCCCAGGCTTCATTCATGGGCCGCAGCACCTCACCTCGCCCCAGCCACTGGTGGAACGAGCGGTAAACCGGGACGTTGAGGTACCCGCAGATCGCCCGGCGTAGCACCGCGTCATTCATCTCCGAGTCCGGGTCCGCCGATACCATGAGCCGCGCCGTGATCTCGATGGAGTCGGGGTCCCGTCCGGCACGCTCCGCGGCCCCCCGCACCACCGCCACCGACTTGCGGACATCCTCCGCCGAAAGCCAGTTCACGATTGCGCCGTCACCCACCTCCCCCGCGACCTTGAGCATCCCTTCGCGGAGCGCCGCCACCTGGATGGGTGGGGCAACGGCCGGCGGCCGGCTGAGCCGGAACCCCTGTACGTTCATCGTTTTCCCTTCGAACGTCACCTTCTCGCCCGCGAGTGCTCCCCGCAGCACCTGGACCATCTCCTTCACTCGCGTCGCCGGCTTCTCGAACCGGGTGTCGTTCCACAGCTCTACGATGGGCTCCGAGCCCGACCCAACACCGAGGATGAACCGCCCCGGCGCCAGCTCCGCCATGCCCGCGGCGCAGCTGGCCAGCGTAGCGGGCCCCCGCGTGAAGACGTTCGCGATCGCAGTCCCGAGCCGCATCGAGCTCGTCATGGCCGCCACCGAGAGCGGGACGAACGCATCTATGCCATCGACCTCGTACGACCAGGCGTCGGTGTACCCGAGCTCCTCAGCTTCCCGGATGACCGCGGGGTGCTCTTCGAGCGTGAACCCATCGAACGGTATCGAAATCGCCCAGCGCTTCTCGCCCATATCAGGTGTCTCCAATCAGCTGATGCATGCGCTCCACGAGGTTCGGGACGCGCCACTCGAACTCGGCGGCGCCGGGATTCGCCGCAGTGTTCTCGACGTAATGCATGTAGAGGCCTTCCAGGATGATCGCCATCTTATAGACCGCCATCACACGATAGAAGGTGAAGTTGCGCATCGAACGGCCGCTCTTCGCTTCGTAGAGCGCCGCGACCTCCTCCTGCGTAAGAAAGCCCGGGAGCGAGGTGACCGGCGGGGGCAGCGCCTCGGCTTTGAACCCCGGGGGTGGCGTCGTGTTTCCCTCGCCGCCCCACACCGAGAGCAGCCACCCCAGGTCCGCCAGCGGGTCGCCGATGGTCGCCATCTCCCAATCGAAGATCGCGATGAGCTTCGGCTCCCGCGAGTCGAACATGACGTTGTCCAGCTTGTAGTCGCCATGAACCACCGTCGAAGCGGGCGACTCATCCGCCGACGGCAGGTGCGCCTCCAGCCAGGTGGTCACCTCGTCGAGCTTCGGGAGGTCACGCGTACGCGGCCGGGTGAGGTGCCACTGCGAGGTCCAGCGCTTCAGCTGCCGCTCCAGGTATCCCTCGGAGCGGCCCTCCAGCCCTGCAGCGCGCCAGTCGACCGCGTGCAACTCCACCAGAGCCTCGACCAGCTCCTCGCCGATCCTCCGTCGGCCATCGAGGTTGTCATACGCCGCCGGGACCTCCGCCCGGATCACGACGCCCTCCTTCCGCTCCATCAAGTAAAACGGCGCGCCGATGACCGCCACATCGTCGCACGCGACCACCGGCTGCGGGACCCGGGCCTTGCCGTGCAGCGCCGAGATGAACCGGTACTCCCGCAGGACATCGTGTGCCGTCGGCAGCAGCGGACCACGGGGCGGTCGGCGCATCACCCAGCGCTCCTCGCCCCGGGTCACATAGAACGTCTCGTTCGAGAACCCCGCCACGTGCTTCGCCACCACCAGCGGGGAGGGCGGCCCCGGCACTGTTTCGTCCACGAACCGCTGCAACGACGCAACATCAACGAGCTCCTCCAATACGGGCTCGGGCATCAGAGTCCCTCCATCCGCCGGCGCCGGGCCCGCACGTACAATGGCCAGCCATGGATATGTACAGGGGCATCGTTTCCAAGCGCGACCGGCGCGCGTTCGTCGACCGTCCGCTCCCGGACGAAGTCGTGCGGCGCATTCTACAGGCGGGCCGGATGACTGGAAGTTCCAAGAACGCCCAGCCCAACCGCTTCGTACTGGTGCGCGACCGCCAGCGGCTCCAGGAGATCGCCGCGCTCAGCCCGCTTGGCAAGTTCGTGGGCGAATGCGCGGCGCTGGTCGTCATCGTGCAGACCCAGGACCACGCGTTCGATGCAGGGCGCTGCGCCCAGAACATGATGCTGGCTGCCTGGAATGAGGGCGTCGTTTCCTGCCCTGCCCATCTCCCAGAAGCCGCGCTCGCCGGGAAGCTGGCTATCCCGGAAGGTCACTTCGTGAACCGTGTCCTCGCGTTTGGCTATCCCGACCCGGAGCGCGAGGGTCGTCATCCATCGGTGGTGCGCCCGCGCCTCCCGCTGGATGAACTCGTCCACTACGAGAGCTGGTGATGAGCTTCTCCGCACGGGGACTTGGTCCGCGCCGAAGACGAGTCCAGCCGCTCTGCCAGGCCCCGCATCAGCGTCGCAGCTCCATGCCTCCACCCCGCGCCGGGGCCGCGCGCCTCCCTGGCCCGTGCGTGGCGTACTGCCTGCCGTTCTCGCTCGCTGCGCTCCGCTTCCCATAATGACCGGTAGTCGTGCATCATCCGGGCCTCCTCGGGGCCATAACCCTCTAAGTCACTGAAGATGGTTAAGTGTAGACAAGTCCGCTCTAACCTGTCAAGCTCAGAAAGATGGTTATTGGCTCGTTCCACGCCTCATCGCGCACGTTCGATTTCGACGCCGGCCACCTCGCTCTCGACTTCGCGAACGCGGCAGATCCTCGCGCCTCCGGCCGCGAACGCGACTGGCTCCCCGTCTACGCCGAGGTGCTTGAGTGGGCTATCCAGGCGGGCACGGTCGGCGAGGAGCTTGCCCGCGACCTCTGGCGTGTGGCCGAACAGGAGCCCGGCGCCGCCGAGGTCGCTCGGGTTCGGATCGTGGCCACCGGCAAGGCTATCTACACGCTCTTTGCGGGCCACGCTGAAGGCCGGGAGCCGGACGGCGGGGCGCTCGCAGAGCTGAACGCCGCGCTCGAGCGTGCGCTCGCCCATCGCCGCCTCACC
>CAYPAZ010000239.1:0-4148 GCA_964408835.1 uncultured Anaerolineaceae bacterium | reverse complement strand
GGGCACCCGGGGTTTCGTCGGGTTGGTCGCAGAGGTCTCCGCGAAAACCAGCCCGAAGCCAGGCGCCTGGCCCAGCAGGCCGCGGAGAACGCCCGCCCCGCCGCCGCTGAGGCAGCCCGCTTCGTCCGCGAGCACGAAGACGAAATCCGTCGCGCTGGTGGCGCCGCCGCCCACCTCCTGGGCAACCATGCTGCCCCGCCCGCCCTGAGGCCCGTTGTCACGGTCATCGCCGACGAACTCACGAAGAAGCCTGCCGCGACCAGGAAGTCCCCACCCCCAGACCGCCAGTCCTAGGGAGCCGCCAGCGCTGCCTTTAGCGCTGCCGCCGCCTGCAACTGGGCCGTCCGCGCCTGGTGCATCCCCTCGGCCATCGTGAAGAACCCGTGGATCTGGCCCACGTACCGCACGGCCGTCGTCGGTACCCCCGCGGCCTGGAGCGCACTCGCGTACGCTTCACCTTCATCCCGGAGTGGGTCGAACTCCGCCGTGATGACCATGGCCGGTGGTAGCCCCGCCAGGTCCGGCGCCCGCAATGGCGAAGCCTTCGGCTCGGCTCCCTCGTCTTTCGAATTCAGGTACAGGTGCCAGAACCAGTCCATGCTGTCTCGAGTGAGCAGGTACCCGCTCTTGTTCTGGTGGTAGGAGCCCGTGTCGAGCCCGTAGTCGGTCACCGGGTACGCCAGCAGTTGGAACGCAATCTTCGGCCCCCCGGACGCCTTCGCCAACTGGGCCACCACCGCAGCCAGGTTGCCCCCCGCGCTATCGCCCCCGACGGCCAGCTTGGCCGGGTCCGCCCCCAGTGACTTCGCGTTCTCCGCCACCCACTTCGTTGCCGCAAAGCAGTCATCCGGCCCTGCCGGGAAGCGAGCCTCCGGCGCCAGGCGGTAGTCCACCGAGACCACCACACACCCCGTCCTGTTCGCGAGCGAACGGCAGGTCGCATCCGCTCCATCCAGGTTCCCCACCACCCAGCCGCCGCCATGGAACCACGTCAGCACTCCACCGGTGCTTCGGTCCGCGGGAGTGTAGATCCTCACCGGGATCTCCCCCGCTGGGCCCGGGATCGTTCGGTCCTCAACGTTCGCCACTTCCTCTCCCGGGAGTCGCGGCCATGTCTCCATCCGGGCGCGCACCGCCACCGGGTCGCCTTCGAAGAGCTCGCCGGGGAACGCGGCCCCCAGCATGTCGAGGATCAGGCGGGCATCAGGGTCCAGTGGCATCGGTCGTCTCCAGGGTGGGGCTGACGCCCGAGTCTACGGCGCCCCTCCTCAACCCCGCCAGCGGCGCCTACCCCGCTCGCGCCAGCCACGTCACTGCCTCGTCCCGCGAACGGCACACCTGGATCGCCAAACCCTCAAGATTCGATGCCAGCGCGATCTGCCGCCCCACCCCGAACATCGCAGGGCCCTCTGAGCAGATCGCAAGCCGGACCCCCTGGCTCGCGAGCCGCTGCATCGCATCCCCCAGTTGCATCGTGTCGAAACGGAACTCCGTGACCTCGCAGAAGTCAAAGAGCAGCCGGCGCGTCCGCCGGAGAGACTCAGTCTCGGCGGCGGACAGTCCGCCCACAGACTCCCGGTCCACCACTCCCCGGAACCTCACCTCAACGTGCGTCCGCAGGACGATGACGTCATGCGCCATGTCACACCCTCGCCCGGCATCGTCCCGTCCAGGCCCCTTCGTGGGGTCTACGCCATCAGCAGCCTACCCGATCAGCGGCGGTCGGACGCAACTCCCCGCAGCGGCTAAGCCACCAGCGTGCCCAGGGTCCGCTCCACCTCGTGGGGCTCACCCGAAGGCATCGAGATGATGGGCATATCCACCCCCAACTGCCGCCGTTCCTCGAGCCCCGCCGCCACCGTCTCGATATCGCCGAACACCGCCGTCTCCTCGATCATCTTGTCGCTCATCGCCGCGACCGCTGCGGCCCCCGCCTTCTGGGGGTCTGCCTGGTTTTCCTCGAACGCCTGTCGCATCGCCGCCACTTCCTTCGCGAACCCGTTCCGGCTCAACATCTGGTGGTAGAAGTCACCCATGCGTGTCACGTAGAAACTGGTCGGCCCCGCCGCCTGCATCTTCGCCCTCACCGGGTCCGGGTCAATCACGGTCGTGATGGAAGCTACGCACTCCACCTCCGTCGCGTCCCGCCCCGCTGCCTTCGCCCCCTCCCGCACCGTGTCCATCCCGGAAACGAACTTCGATTTCGGCCAGTAGATCGGCATCCAACCGTCCGCCACCTCCCCCACCTGCCGCATCGACTTCGGCGAAATCGACGCGATGTAGATCGGGATGTGCTTCCGCACCGGCTCGAACAACAGCTTGAACCCTCGCTGCAGCTTGAAGATCTCCCCTTCGTAGTTCAATCGCTCGCCGCTCACGATGATGTTGATGATCTCGCAGTACTCCTTGAGCCGCTGGAGCGGCCTCTCGAACGGCTGCCCGTGCCAGTGCTCGATGACCCGCGCCCCCGATGTCCCCAGCCCCAGGATCATCCTCCCCCCGGAAAGCTCGTCCAGCGTCGCCGCCGTCATCGCCAGCACCGCCGGCGAACGCCCGTACACCGGCGCGATGCCCGTCCCGATCTTGATTTTGCTCGTCGCCAGCGCGATTTGCGTGAGCAGCGAGAACTGGTCCCGCCCCCAGGTCTCGGCACTGAACACTGCCTCAACGCCCACCTCTTCCGCGATCTGCACGCGCTTCATCAATTCTTTGTTCTGTTCGGGGTTGCCGGTAAATCCGACAGCACAGGCGAGTCGACGGGCCATGAGGGTCACTCTCCGGGGTAGGTAGTTTTCTGCTAGCCGCTGAACGCTATCAGCCCACCACCCTGCTCGCAATTGGCGCGATCGCCGTCACCCCTCTCCACCCATCGAGGCCTGCACCTCCGCCATCCGCTCGGACCACCGCTTTCCCGTCAGCAGACCACCCTCCACCGGTAGGCAAACCCCCGTCACGAACGTCGAAGCGTCGCTGGCCAGCCACAGTGCAGCCTCCGCGATGTCCTCGACGCTCCCCGAACGGGGGATCGGCTGCATGTTCGCGAACCCCGACTGGAGACTCGGGATCAGTCCCTCCGCCGCATCCTGGTCCATCCCGAACACCCGCCCCACAATCGCCGTCGGGATCGCCCCGGGCGCGATGCAGTTCACCCGTATGCTCGACTCCGCCACCTCGTTAGCAACGGTCCGGGTGACGTGGATCACGGCCGCCTTGCAGGCCGAATATATGTGGCCCCCGTACCCCACCCCGAGGCCCGCCACGCTCGCCGTGTTGATGATGCTCCCGGAACCCTGCCTATTCATGACCGGGATCGCGTGCTTCATCCCGAACACTACCCCGCCCAGCAACACATCGATCGCGTCGCGGTAAATCGTCGGGTTTAGCTCCGAGATCGACCCCTCCTGGTGGCCCTTCCCGGCGTTGTTGAACATAACGTCCAATCGCCCGAACCGCTCCACTGCCATCGCCACCGCGCCCGCGATGTCCTCCTCCCTCCTCACGTCGGTCTCTGCAAACGCGGCCGCGTCGCCTAGTTCCGTCGCTATCCGCCCCCCTCGTTCGGCCTGGATGTCAGCCAACACGACGCTCGCCCCTTCCGCGGCGAACAGCCGCGCAGTCGCTTCTCCGATGCCACTCGCGGCGCCAGTCACCACCGCGACCTTCCCTTCGAGTCTTGCCATCAGGGAGCCCCCGCCGTCCTGGAGTAAAGCAGGAGCATACCTCGGAACTCGGACGCAATCCGCCAACCGCACGGGAACGTAGCATTTCCAGTGGACGTATTGACCCGCCCCATTCGCGAGGTCTATAACGGCGCCAAAACTCGAATCGGACTCGGGAGGGAACCATGTACGAGCGAGACAACTACTGGCTTCGACGGCGGCTCACCAGGCGGCGGGCTCTCCAGGGTTCCGCTGCCGGCCTGGCGGGTGCCGCCGGCCTCGCTCTCGTTGGCTGCGGCGGAGATGATGATGACGACGACGACGGGACCCCCCAGGCCACCGCCACCCGCCCAGGCTTCGCCACCCCTCAACCCACCAGCACCATCCAGAGCGGCGAAGTCAACAAGGACGGCATCCTCCGCCTTCGCCAGAACGCCATCTGGTCGAGCATCAACCCCTACAAGGGCCTCGACAGCGGCCTCACCTGGG
>CAYPAZ010000238.1:0-4158 GCA_964408835.1 uncultured Anaerolineaceae bacterium | reverse complement strand
GGGGGCCTCACCCGCTTCGGACGCTCCAGCGCCAGCCTGAGCCGAGGCCACTCCAACCAATAGGGCGCCCCCTGGGGCATCATCCCGAGCGCAAGGTACACGTGTGCCGGCGCCTCGTCCTTCAGGTTCCGGCTTAGAGTCCACAGCACCGCCAGGCTCGCCGCCATCAACACCACCAGCCCCGCCACCCCCAGGACGTCCAGCACCAGAGAGTCCGGCCCCGACCGCGCCGGGAACGCATCCCCCTGGATGACGTACACCATGAAGTTCCAGCTGCCGTGAAGCGCCCACCCCACCCAGAACAGGGGCACCATTCGCCATTGCCGCCGGAAGAGCCCGTAGAAGCCCAGTGCCGCCAGCCCCGTCGCCGCTGCGTGCATCCCCGCCGTCCCCACCCGCACCAGCGCGAACAACCACCACTGCGACCCGATCGTCTTCTCCGCGAACGCCTCTGGGCTCACCACATACAGGCTGTTTCCGAACGTCTCGTAAAGGTTGAACCCCGCCCCAACAATCGCCCCCCACATGAAGCACCGCGCCATGCCGCCCTTCCGGAAGAAGAACAACGCCACGATAAGCCCCTTCCAGAACTCCTCGTTCAGCGGCCCGAACCCGCTGAACACGCTCAGGTCGAAGAACACCCGCCAGCCCTGCGGGATGTACTCCAGCCCATCGATGATCCCGATCCAGTCCGTGTCGTACGCGTTCGTCAGGATCGCCGCCAGGATCAGGAGGTACGACGTGTTGAAGATCGCCGCCAGCGTCGTTGCCCCGATCGCCCCGTAGATCAACCCGCTCGACCACTCGCGCCAGCTCACCGGCCACGAGTACGGGTTTGACTCCCGGTACCGCCTGGCCACCACCGCCGCAACCACCACCGAAGGACCCGCCACGATCAGCAGGTTCACGAACGGGAACAGCCACGGCGCCGATTCCGGGTCGTTCACTAGCAGCTGCCCCACTACCACGAACGGCGGGAAGAACAGCAACAGCCACCACCACGTCCGCATCGGCATCGCCACCGACGACGTCCGGCCGAATGCCGAAGCCGCCTCCACCACCAGGACCCCCCCGAGCCCCACCGACACCACCGCCACGCCAAGCACCACGTTCAACTCAAAGAGGCGCCGCCGTGGTTCCTCATCGATGTCCGCCAGGAGGGTGAGTATTCCCAGGCCCTGCAGGAACACCAGCGCCCCGGCCACGAGGGCCAGGAACACCACCGTGCTCCGCCTGCGGATGCCTTACTCCCCTTCGAACCGCGTGACCGCCCCACCCTGCACCAGGAAGCGGCCCGATGCCTTCGTCATCACCTCACGCACCCGGT
This sequence comes from uncultured Anaerolineaceae bacterium, assembly GCA_964408835.1. Lineage (GTDB taxonomy): Bacteria > Chloroflexota > Dehalococcoidia > Tepidiformales > Tepidiformaceae > CAYPAZ01. The sequence continues at coordinate 2,831 of CAYPAZ010000238.1, read as the reverse complement.
CAGGGTCCGCCGTCGTTACAATCGTCTGCTGGAAAGTGTCGAAGTACTCCAGCACGCCCCGGCGTCGGCGCGCGTCAAGCTCGCTCAGCACGTCGTCAAGCAACACCACCGGGTCATCGCCAAGCACCTTCCGCAGATAGCTCGCCTCCGCCAACCGCAGCGAAAGCGCCGCCGTTCGCTGTTGCGCCCGTGAAGCGAATGAATCCGCCGGCAAACCGTTAATCTCGATCAACACATCGTCCCGGTGCGGCCCCACCAGCGTCACCCCCGCCGCCGTCTCTCGCCCCCGCAGGCTTGCATACGCCTTCAGCAGCCGTGCCGTCCACTCCACCTCGTCCGTGGGCGAATCGAACTCGTCCATCCCGCCCAGCGCAGGCTTGTAGAGCATCGAAAGCGTCTCCTGCTCGTCCGTCAGCCGCTGCATCTGATACTCACCCTGCAGCACCACATGCCCCAGCGCCTCCGACCGCGCCTTCATGATGATCCCGCCCGCGTGCGCCAGTTCCTGGTCCCAGAACGTCAACTCCGAAGCCGAAGCCTCTCGAGCCTGGATCCGCTTCAGCAGGCTGTTCCGTTGCTGCAGCACCTTCGCGTACTTCTGCATCGCCCGCAGGTACCCCCGGTCCACCTGCGAAATCATCATGTCGAGGTAGCGCCGCCTCAGCAGCGGTGGCCCCGCCACGATCTCAATGTCGAGCGTCGTGAACAGCACCGAGGTCAGCTGCCCCACTGCGTCCGATGCCCGCTTCGGCACCCCGTTCACCCGCACCCGCTTCCCCGCCCGGTGCTGGGGGTCCGTCGTCCGCCCCACTACCGCTACCTCGAGGTGCAGATTGCCCGCCTGCCGCTCGACCTCACAGAAGAGCCGCGCCACAGGGAGCTCGCTCTCCAGGATGTCGCGCCTCACCAGGTCCGCATCCGTGCTCGCCCGGCTCGAACGCAACGTGGAAAGCAGATACACCGCCTCTAGCAAATTGCTCTTACCCTGCGCGTTCTCGCCAACGAACAGGTTCAAGCCGCGCTCCAGCTTGATGTCCACTAGCGCGTAGTTCCGGTAGTTCGCCAGCCCGAGGTGGAAGATGTACATGCCAAAAGCCAGTATAGAACACTCCCTTAGCCCGCGGCTTAGTTTTTCGTAGCATTTCCCGCGAATTTCCTTCCCATTCACTTACACCCCTCTTTCGCCCGCACGCAGGCTCCCCGGCCGCTGCCTCCGCCCCTCACTCCCAATCTGCTAACCCGCCTACACCCTCTCCTTGTCTCCCTCCCCCAACCCTCCCTATAATCGGTCGAATTGCGTAGGCGGGTGAACCCATGAAAGTCCAGGTCCTCCAGGAAAACCTCCAGCGCGGCCTCTCCCTCGTCGGCAGGGCAGTCGCGACGCGCTCCACGCTCCCTATCACTACCAACGTCCTCCTCGCCACCGATAAAGGTCGCCTCCGGCTCTCCGCCACAGACCTCGAAATCGCCATCAACGCCTGGGTCGGCGCGAAGATCGATGAAGAAGGCGCCACCACTGTCCCCGCGCGTCTCATCTCCGATTTCGTCGCCTCCCTCCCCCCTGCCACCGTCAACCTCGAAATCCCCGAGCGCTCACGCCAGCTTAAGCTCGAATGCGCCCGCAACGAGTCCACCATCAACGCCATGGACGCTGAGGACTTCCCCCGCATCTCCGCCTTCACCGATGGCATCACCCTCGAACTCGACCCCAAAGTCCTCAAGAAAGCCATCGACCGCGTTGAGTTCGCCGCCGCCACCGATGACTCCCGCCCCGTCCTCACCGGCGTCCACCTCAAGACCGATGACACCCGCCTCACCCTCGCCGCCGCCGATGGCTTCCGCCTCGCCGTCTCCGACCTCCAGCTCCCCCAGGCCCCCGCCGAAGCCCTCGAACTCATCATCCCCGCCCGCGCCCTGCGCGAAGTCGCCCGCATGATCGCCGATGCCTCCGAGCCCCTCGAGCTCCGCATCAACCCCGCCCGCACCCAGGCACTCTTCGCCATGACCGATGCCGAACTCGTCGCCCAGCTCATCCAGGGCACCTTCCCCAACTACAACCAGCTCATCCCCGCCGAGCACACCACCCGCTGCGTCGTCAGCGCCGACGAATTCAAGCGCGAAACCCGCATCGCCGCTATCTTCGCCCGCGACGGCTCCGGCATCGTCCGCCTCCAGATGCTCCCGGGCGAAGGTCCTGCCGGCTCCGGGCCCGGCAAGCTCCAGGTCTCCGCCCGCGCCGACGAAATCGGCGACAACAACGGTGAAATGGACGCCACCATCGAGGGCGAGCCCTCCAAGATCGCCTTCAACTCCCGCTACCTTCAGGACGTCCTCAACGCCCTTAACGGCGAAGTCGCCCTCGAGACAACCTCCCCCTCATCCCCCGGCGTCTTCCGCCCCGTCGGCGAAACCGACTACGTCCACGTAGTCATGCCCATGTTCGTCCAATGGTGAGGTAGGGCCGACCAGCAGTCGCCCTCGCGCCTGTGAGTCAGGTGGAAAGAGCCCCTGCGCCGAGCGCTTGCGCCACCGGCCTGGCTCGTGAGGCGTCCGCCACGTCATCCGGCGGTTGGCCGTATTTTGGCCGTATAATGGTGGTGTGAGGGTTGAGGAGATTCTGCGACAGCATGGGATTCCGGATACCCCGCTGACGAAGGTCGAGCAGGTGGAGGACTCGCCTGAGAACGCCGAGCTGCTCTGTGATCTGGGGTCCGCGTTGATGGCTCGAGCAGGGGTGCCAGACGTACCGCTCAATGAAGAGGATCTCAACCTCCCTTTCGCGCTCGCTAGACTCGACCGCCGTGAGTTGGAAGACCTCTTGGGGCCTCTTA
>CAYPAZ010000237.1:0-4166 GCA_964408835.1 uncultured Anaerolineaceae bacterium | reverse complement strand
GCAGTGCGCTCTCCCCTCGGTTCCTTCAGCGTGCGGCTCGAGGCATGGCCCAACACCGACCAGACTCCTTGGGGCCCTGATCCCTACACCCTCCGCATCATCGTCCCCCCAATCGGCCGAGGCGGCGCCTACGTGCCGCTCTTCCCCAACCCTGTCCTCGAACGCGGCAGTTTCGATGACACCGTGCGCCTGCAGGCGGCATTCCTCGACGGCCAGTGCCTCAACGTGCGCGCCATGCCGGGCCGCTCGACCGAGATCCTCGCCTGCGTGCCCGAAGGCACCGTCCTGGTGGCCACTCCCGCGCTCCTCCAGCCCTACCCGAGCGAACTCGGGAGGTTCTTCTCCGGCTACGCCGACGAAACTCTCTGGCTCCACGTCACCACCCCGTCCGGCGCCGAAGGTTGGGTCAGCCCCGACTACCTCGACTGGGCCCCCTGACCTGGCTCTCCGTTACCCGTCACCCGTCACCCGTCACCCGTTACCCGTCACCCGTCTCCCTCACCTCCTCCAGAACGGGCACCCCTCCGTATCCGTCCACGGGTGCAGCACCCCACTCCCCGGGTGCAGACACTCCCCGCGCCCACCGTTCTCGTCCCCCAGGAACTCCCGGCAACTCCCGCACGTCTTCGCCACCCCGTCCCGCCCCCGGATCATCTCCATCGCCAGCAAGTAGTCCGAAGGGTCATCCTCCTGCGCAAGGAAGTACGCATCGTCCGGCACTACCGGTTCCCACGCCGCCGCCCGCGCCACACGCTCCCGGTCTGGCCAGCGCTCCCGGTGCCGACGCCGTTTCCGTGCCATATCGCCTAAGGCTACCCGCCCCGGCCCCCATCCGTCAGCACCCCGCAAGCCGCCTTGCCCATCGCCTGCCCGCCCACTATCGTGAGCACATAGCTAACTGAGTCAGAGTGGGTGGCCATGTCGTTTGTTCCCCGTCCCCTTTTCATCCCCGTCGTCCTGGCAGCAGTCGCGCTCTCGTTCGCCTGCGGCGGCGACGACGACTCCAACGGAAACGGCAACGGCAGCGAAGCCACCGCCACCCCCGTCGCCCCCTTTACCTCCGAAGATCTGCTCCGGCTCGCCGAGACCGAAGTCGAAGGCTTCACCCGCGGCGAGCCCTTCGAAGGCGCAGGCAACGTCACCGTCACCTACGAAACCCGCGCCGACGAAGACAGCCCCATCCTCACCGTCCTCGTCACCCTCACCAACTGCAACCCGTTCGTTTGCTGGGACCTCGAAGCCCCCGTCTCCGCCGACCAGGAAGCCAACCTCAAGAGCCTCCTTCCCTCTGTCCACATCCAGAACCCTGACCTCGTTTGGGAGGTTACCACCCCCGAGATCGCCGCTGGCTACACCGCCTTCGCCAACTACTCCCGCAGCTTCGTCCAGGAAGGCGGCTCTACCGCCACCGTGAACGGCTACCTCGTCTTCTATCACGACGGCGTCAACCACATCACGCTCAACGTCTACCCCCGCTTCGGGTTCGATGGTCCCCAGACCGCTGCCGAACTCGAAGCTTCGATGACCCGGGAAGAGGCGCATCAACTCGTGCGCGAAGTCTTCACCCCCTTCCGCGACCACTTCGCCCCCAACGACCGCCCCTGACCCTGCAGGAGCCTGCCAGTCGCTCCATTCGTCGCGCGACGCTGCGGCTCGGGACGGCCGCCCCACTCCCGCCCCCGCACCACCGGTACCCCGATACCCCGATACGCCGATACACTTAACTCCCCATACCCGCGAAAGGCAACGCCATGTCCTCCACCGCACCGGCTCGCAAGGAACTTCCCCCTGCTTATGAGCCCGCGTCGGTAGAGCAGGCCATCTACGCCCGCTGGGAACAGGCCGGCTACTTCCAGCCTCGTCCCGGCGGCACCCCCTACTGCCTCGTCATGCCCCCGCCCAACGTCACGGGCGAACTCCATCTCGGCCACGGCCTCGAAGACGCCATCTCCGACTGCCTCGTCCGCTGGCACCGCATGATGGGCGATACCGTCCTCTGGGTCCCCGGCGAAGACCACGCCGGCATCGCTACCCAGAACGTCATCGAACGCGAACTCGCAAAGGAAGGCCTCACCCGCCACGACCTCGGCCGCGATGCCTTCATCGAGCGCACATGGATGTGGGTCCGCAAGTACCGCTCCCGCATCGCCGACCAGCACCGCCAGCTCGGCGCCAGCGCCGACTGGTCCCGCAACATCTTCACCCTCGACCCCCAGGTCGTCCTCGCCGTCCGCACCACCTTCGTCAATCTTTATAACCACGGCCTCATCTACCGGGGCCTCCGCATCATCAACTGGTGCCCCCGCTGCGAAACTGCCCTCTCCGACCTCGAAGTCGACTACGAAGAGGAAGCCTCAAAGCTCTACTTCATTCGCTACCCCATGGTCGGCGAAGGCGGTATGCCCCTCCCCGACTACGTCGTCGTCGCCACCACCCGCCCCGAAACCATGGTCGCCGACACCGGTGTCGCCGTTCACCCGGAAGACGAACGCTACGAAGACAAGATCGGCCGCATGCTTCTTCTGCCCATCATCGGCCGCGAGATCCCCGTCGTCGCCGATGATGCCGTCAAGCCCGAGTTCGGCACCGGCGCCGTCAAAGTCACCCCCGGTCACGACCCCAACGACTGGGAGATCGGCCAGCGCCATGATCTCCCAGTCATCATCGCCATGGATCCCCATGCCAACATGAATGACGAGGCTGGCCCCTACTCCGGCATGTCCGACCTCGATGCCCGTTGGGCCATCCTCCGCGACCTCGAAGACGAAGGTTTCCTCGACCACGTCGACGACTACACCCACACCGTCGGGCACTGCAGCCGTTGCAACACCGTCGTCCAGCCTATCCCCTCCGAGCAATGGTGGGTGGCGGTCAACAAGGAATACGCCCCGGGCGTCTCCCTCGCCGGTGAGGCCGCCAATGCCGTCCGTGATGGGCGCATCAACATCGTCCCCCAGCGCTTCGAAAAGGTGTACCTCAACTGGATGGACAACATCCGCGACTGGTGCATCAGCCGCCAACTCTGGTGGGGACACCAGATTCCCGTGTGGTACTGCCCCGATGGCCACCTCACCGTCGCCATCGATGACCCCGCCGCCTGTGCCCAATGCGCCAGCCCCGATATCCGCCAGGACGAAGATGTCCTCGATACCTGGTTCTCCTCGGGCCTCGCCGCGCACGCCGACCTCGGTTGGCCCGCCGACACCGAAGACCTCGCCACCTTCTACCCCACAACCGACATGCAGATGGGCTACGACATCATGTTTTTCTGGTGCGCCCGCATGGTCATGTTTGGCCTCTACAACATGCGCGAACGCGGGCCCCAGGACTCCGTCCCCTTCCGCAACGTCCTCTTCCACGGCCTCATCCGCGATGCGAACGGCGAGAAGATGACCAAGACTCGCGGCAACGTGGTCGACCCCCTCACCGTCGCCGCCAGGTTCGGCGCCGATGCCTTCCGCTTCGGCATGCTTACCGCCGGCACCCTCGGCCAGGACTCGAAGTACTCCGATGAGCGCCTCGAAGCCGCAAGGAACTTCGCCAACAAGCTCTGGAACAGCACCCGCTTCGTCATGCTCAAACTCGGCCCACGCACCGTCCGCCGGCCCCACCCCGCCGATACCTGGGCCCTCGAAGACCGCTGGATCCTCTCCCGCCTCGAACGGCTCGAAGAAGACGTCGATTCCCTCCTCCGCGCCTACCAGTTGGGCGAGGCCGGCCGCCAGGTCCAGGACTTCCTCTGGAACGAGTTCTGCGACTGGTACATCGAAATGGCGAAGGTTCGCCTCAACGCCGGCGATGAGCGGCCCCTCCAGGTCCTCGCCCACGTCCTCGACCACGGCCTTCGCCTGCTGCACCCCTTCATGCCCTTCATCACCGAGGAGCTCTGGCAAGCCCTCCGAGAGCACATCAACGACGAGATGGCCCCCATGCTCATCGTCGCCTGGTACCCCCGCTCCGGCGGCAACTGGCGCGATGAGTCCGCCGAGGATGCCCTCGCCCACGTTATCGAAGTCAACCGCGCCATCCGCAACGTTCGTGCCGAGAAGAAACTCGAGGCCGGCGTCCGGCCCACCGTGTTCCTCCGCGCCGATGGCTACGCCGCCGCCCTCCGGGAGACCGCTGCCGCCACCGCGTTCACCTCCCGCGTCGAACCCGTCATCCTG
>CAYPAZ010000236.1:0-4177 GCA_964408835.1 uncultured Anaerolineaceae bacterium | reverse complement strand
CTTCGGCGCTCAGGGAATCGGTCACCATCGAGAGGACGCCGGCGGCGCCTTCGAGGCGCGCCGACAGCTCGGTGGGCGACGGCGGGAGGGCGCCCGGCCAGACATCCACTTCGATGCCTCCACCTTCCAGCAGACTCACGGTGCGGCCCGGCACTGTGCGTGTTACGAAGACGCGAGGCATGTTGAGAGAAGCATGCCAAACTAGGGGCTACAGGCCAAAGCAGGGGGCAGCGTGACAACGGTAACGGTGGACTCGGCGAGACCTATCTCGCCTTCGGCATCGGTGCTTGCGACGGTGAACGACTCGGCGGCGCGGATTCACCTTGAGCCAGAGTCCCTGGAGCTATTGCAGACATCGTGGCGAGAGATGCACGTCCAGCTGCCGGTCCGGATGGACGACCGGTCGCTCCGGATCTTCGAGGGGTACAGGGTGCAGCACAACGGGGCGCGGGGCCCGTACAAGGGTGGGGTCCGGTTCCACCCGCTCGCGGACCTCGACGAGGTGCGAGCGCTTGCGATGCTCATGACTTACAAGTGCGCCCTGATGGACCTGCCGTTCGGCGGTGCGAAGGGCGGCGTGATGTGCGACCCCAACCGCATGAGCGACACCGAGCTCAATCGCCTGGCCCGCCAGTACATGAACCACATCTCGATGATCCTCGGCGTTTACCGCGATATCCCGGCGCCAGACGTGGGGACGAACCAGCAAACCATGGCGTGGATGATGGACGCCTATGGCCAGCGCAACGGCCACACGCTAGCAATCGTGACCGGCAAACCGCCCGATCTCGGGGGGAGTCACGGGCGGGACCAGGCGACCGGGCGGGGCGTGGCCATCTGCATGCGCGAGTTCGCGAAGCTAGAGCGCGCCGACCCGCGTGACGTCCGGGTGGTCATCCAGGGGTACGGGAACGTGGGGTCGTGGACGGCGAAGATCGCCTCGCAGGAGTGCGGCTTCCGCATCATCGCGGTCAGCGACATCAAGGGCGGTGTGCATAACCCTGAAGGGCTAGACATCGATGCGCTCGACCGGTGGTTTGAGGTAGCGAGGTCGGTGGCGGGGTTCGAGGGGGGCGAGCCGGTCTCCAACAGCGAACTCCTGGAGCTGGACTGCGATTACCTGGTCCCGGCGGCCCTGGGCGAGGTGATCACGGGGGCCAACGCCCCCGCGATCCGAGCGAGAGCGGTGATCGAGGCTGCCAACCACCCCGTGACTCCCGACGGGGATGCAGTGCTGGCGGCGCGGGGCATTCCGACGGTGCCGGACATCCTCGTGAATGCGGGTGGCGTCACGGTTTCGTACTTCGAGTGGACGCAGAACATCCAGCAGTTCCGGTGGAGCCTTCAGCGCGTGAACCAGGAACTGGAAGCCAGGATGGTCGCAGTCTTCGACGAGGTGATGGCACGTTCGGCCCGTGACGGAACGCGTCCGCGCCAGGCTTCGTTCGATATTGCGCTGGATCGCGTGGCGCGGGCTATTCGGCTCCGGGGGTTCGTCTAGGCACCGAAAGGTTACGGCTGGCTGAAGCCTTCGCCGGGGAAATGCTGCGTTAACACCGGCGTGTCATGCTCCGATCATGGACGAGCAACGAGCCTTGATTTGTGAACATCGCTGGCGGTACTGGGTCAACCTGGAGAGCAAGGCCGTAACGGCACGCGAGTGCGAGCGTTGCGGACTCCGGGCTGTGGTGCCGACGCGGCTCGAGCAGCTTCCGGGGCGCCCCCTGGAGCGGCAGCCCGCCTGAGGCGTCAGGCGCCTGATGAGCGCTGCGAACGCCGCGCCACCGCCTCCAGCCGCATCCTGCGCTGGTTGGGTTCGGAGCCCTTGAAGTTGGGCTGGTAGTCGCTCTGGCGGCCGAGGATCTGGGCTGCGTGCTGGCGGTCGTGGCGATAGAAGGACCGTAACCACTGGAGCACGGTCAGAGTCCCGAAGATGGGGCTGGTGGCAGTGCGGTCGAACGCCTCCAACGACATGCCGTCGATCAAGCCAAGCGTGTAGGCGCGCTCAAGTTCGAGGGCCCGCAGGAGTTCAGCGACCGGATGCCCGTTCGCCTCTTCGATGGGGATCGCGACCGGCTCGCCGGTGACACCGGTAAGGTCGGGGTTGTCGTGGCGGAGGGCTTCGCGCACCCAGGCGTCGTACGCCCGCTCCATTTCCCACAGGTGGGCGAGCTGTTCGACCGCGGTCCATTGCTCTTCGCCCTCGGCGTCCACGGGGACGCGGAGGGCGTCATCCGGGGAGAGTCCACGTGCCGCGCTGAAGAGGGCAGCCCGCTCTTCTCCCATCTTCTGCTTGAGTTCAGCCACCTGCTCGAAGGTCGCCATTCTGGTTTCCTTTCAGCCTGGAACCAAACCAGGCGAGGCTGTGCCAATGCCGTCTGGGATCGCCGCAGCGAGGGCGACAACGAAGATAACCGCCCCGTAGAGGGATGAGAAGGCAAGACCGAGGATAAGACGTCGTTCACACCTACGGTGACTGGCGAGCGGCCCTGTCAGACCGCATCGTCTTCATCGAATGGCGCTCGACACCGACGACGTGCTCGGCAACCTCACGATAGGTCCAGGAGCCTTCGGCGGTGGGAGAGTTGAACGCTTCGTCGCTCATGCCCACGAGGGAACCGATGAAGCGAGCCCGCTCCTCCAGCCACGTGGCAACGAGACGCTCCATGGGTGACCGGGTAAGTCTGCTCTCATACCGAGCCTCGAGGACCTGTCCCGAGTGGATGACTTCGTGGTCGATGTCGTTCGTGACCAGCGCCCAGAGATCGCGGTCCTGGGCGCAGACATGGGAGGAGGATTCGGCCAGCTCGGCGTCGCCGGCCGCGAGAAGCTCATCCAAGGTGCGTTGCATGGCTTCGAAGAGTTGCTGGATCGTCTCACGTACGGTTTCGGCCACTGGTGAACCTCCGGGTGTAGTGGCAAGAGTAATCCGTGGGCCGGGCGGTTGTCCGCACGCGTGGGCGTGGGAGAGTTAGGCCATGGCGTTCAGGAAGCTCTTCGGGCGGGGAACCGGCGGCGGCCCGCGGTTTGTCGCGGACTGGTTGGTGGTCGGCCTGGGTAACCCCGGTGAGAAGTACGCAAGCTACCGGCACAACGTGGGATTTCGCGTGGTCAACGAGCTGGCGAAGCGTGCTCGCGTCCAGCCCAAGGCAACCGGCAGCACCATGGCGATAGCGGTGGGAGAGCTTGCCGGTCAGAAGGTGGCGCTCGTCAAGCCGCGGACGTTTTACAACGTATCGGGGAAGGCGGTTTCGCTGGCGCTCCGATGGACTGGCTGCGAACCGGGCCACCTGGTGGTGGTGTACGACGAGCTCGACCTCCCTGCGGGGGCCATCCGGATCCGGGCCGGTGGCGGCCACGGTGGGAACAACGGCATCAAGAGTATCGCCGCGGCGGTGGGGAGCGAGTTCGTGCGCATCCGGATCGGCATCGGCCGGCCCACCCGGGGCGGGGAGCCCACGTGGGACTCCGATGACGTCTCGCAGTGGGTGCTGAGTCCGCCAGGCCCGGAGGATCGGCCAGTGCTGGAGGAGGCGACAAGGCTGGCGGCCGATGCAGTCGAGGCGATCATGACGGAAGGCGTTGACGTGGCCGGGAGCAGGTTCAATCGCCGTTAGGCAGGTTGTGCGAGTGGGACCGCGGCGTCACCGACGAACCACCGGGCGGTAACCATATGCCATAGGGGTTGACCCCGAACCTCCCCCATCCACTTCCCTTTACCGACACCGTGTCCCGGACGTAGGTACGGGCACGGCAGCGCCGGGGGAGGCACATCGTGGGGGTGTTCCAATGAGATCAATCGCTACTGCCATCCTGGTGGCTATGGCCTGGACGCTTGTCCTGGGCATGGCGACCGTTGCAGCCAAAGGCAACAAAGCCTCCGTCCAGGGTGACCAGATCCACGCCTGTATCAGCGTGGCCGGGTTTGTGCGCGTTGTGAACGCGCCGGCGTCGTGTGCCTGGTTCGAGACCTACATCAGCTGGAGCCAGAGCGGCGGCGGTGGAGGCTCCGGGGAGCAGGGACCGCAGGGTCCGGAAGGGCCGCAAGGACCGGAAGGCCCGGAAGGGCCGCAGGGACCGGAAGGGCCGCAGGGACCGGAAGGGCCGCAAGGACCGGAAGGGCCGCAAGGACCGGAAGGGCCGCAAGGGCCGCAGGGACCGCAAGGACCGCAGGGAC
>CAYPAZ010000235.1:0-4179 GCA_964408835.1 uncultured Anaerolineaceae bacterium | reverse complement strand
CAGAACAGCTGCGGGGCTTGTTTTCGGGGTCGATTGGGGCGTGGAGCGATGTCGGCGGGGTGGCCGGGAGCATCGCCGGGCCTGTGACGCCGGCGGTGGTGGGCTCGGAGGAGGGGCAGCTGGCGGAGATGCTGGGGACGCAGTTCGCGGCGGACGCGCGGCGGTTCGGGACCTACGAGGAGTTGCTCGCGGCGATGGTGGAGGACAGCGGGATGGTGGCCATGATCCCGGCGGAGATGGCGCGGGTGCAGTACGTGGCGGTCGCGATCGATGGAGTGGACCCCGTGCGGGGGAGAGGCGAGCTGGCAGACTGGCCTTACCAGTGGGAGCTGGGTGTGAACGCCCGGACCGGCGCGGGTGAGCGCCACGCGGCCGCGCTGGCGGAGGCTCTGCGGTTCGAGCGGCCAGTGGTGACGACGGTGATCGCCACGGGGGACATCCTCATTAACCGTTGTTCGCTGGCCCGGGTGGAGGCGACGGGAGACTGGGGCGCGGCGCTGCGCGGGGAGATGGCGGACTACCTGGCCTCGGCGGACCTGACGCTGGGGCAGTACGACGGGAGCATCCAGGACCTGGCGGACGTCTACCGGTGTTCTCAGCACACGAACCTGAGTTCGCCGCCGGGCGTTATCGAGAACCTGACAATCGCGGGGTTCGACGGGCTGAGCCTGGCGACTAACCACATCGCGGACTGCGGAATGCTGGACGGCTGCGGCATGCGGACGTTGATCCGGACGATCGAGCTTCTTGAGGAGGCGGGGATCCGGACGTATGGCGCGGGCCACAACCTTGAGGAGGCGCTGGCGCCGGTGATTTTCGAGCGGAACGGGATCACGTTCGGGGTGCTGGGCTTCGATGACGTGGCAGCTTCGTTCCTCGAGGCGACGGAAGATACGCCGGGGACGGCGCCGCTGGACGACAGCTATGCGGACGAGATCGCGGAGGGGTACTACTACATTCCGTTCTTCGCGCCAGCATCGATGCTGAGCCTGGAGCGCTTCACGCGGCTGATCAGGGAGCTGAAGGAAGAGGTGGACGTGGTCATCGTGCAGGTGGAGACGGGGACGGAGGACACGCATGACCCGAGCGGGCGGAGCATCAAGGCGTTGCGGGCGGCGGCTGAGGCGGGGGCCGACATCATCGTTGGGAACCAGGCGCACCACGTGCAGGCGGTGGAGATCTGGGAGGGCAGATTCGTGCCTTACGCGCTGGGGAACTTCATCTACGACCAGGTGCACACCCCGGAGCACACCCAGGGGTATCTCCTGGAGACGACGTTGTGGGGCGCGGAGGTGGTTAACATCCGGATGGTGCCGTACCAGATCGAGAATCTCTACCGGCCGTTGTTCGTGGAAGGGCCGTTGCGGGCGAAGATCCTGGCGGATGTGTTCGGGGCGACGATCCGGCCGGAGGACTAGGAAGGGCGTCGACCTGCGCCACGGCCGAGACTGGTTGACCCGTCAATCATTGCGTGTCTAGGCTGGGAGGGTAGAACAACCGACTGGAGGAACGTTCATGGCAAGCATTCCGGAGTCGCACCGCGACATCCTGACCGGACCGAACTTTGCGCACGTGGCGACCCTGATGCCTGACGGGGCGCCGCAGGTGACCCCGGTGTGGGTCGACGTCGAGGGCGACACGGTGGTCATCAACACTGCCGCGGGACGGCAGAAGGCAAGGAACCTGGACCGCGATGGGCGGGTCGCGCTTTCGGTGCACGACCAGAAGAACCCGTACCGCTACATCCAGATCCGCGGGAAGGTTGTGGAAACGACGCGGGAGGGTGCGGAAGACCACATCGACAAAATGGCGAAGAAGTACATGGGGGTGGATGTCTATCCCGCCCACAGCGAAGCGGAGCCAAGGGTGCTCTACCGGGTAGCGCCGGAGAAGGTCCAGACGATGGGCTAGTCACGGTATGCGTGGCCCGCCGAGCTCAGAGAACGGAGGCCCAGGCGCCTCCGTTCTCTGCGTGGGTGCGCGGCCCCCGAATTCGATTCGGGTTTGGTATAGTGGGTGACAATCCGCGGAGTGAGGGAACGACGATGCAGGCAGTCACACCGGCATTCGCAGAGCAGGTGAAGAACGGGATGTCGCGCCGGGAACCGCCCTACCGGCCGGCGGTGAGTATCGATGACGAGGAGCGGGCGGAGCTGGCGAAGAAGCTGGGCGGCCCGAACAACTACGAACTCGACCTGTTGCGGGAGATGGTGGCGCAGGACCCATCGAACCTGGAGTTCCGGAAAGCGCTGGTGAGCGGGATCGTATCGGCGGAGTTCGCGGGGGTGGACGCGTTCAGCAAGAAGGTGGCGGAGTGGCAGACGTGGCCCGTGCCGTGGGAGCTCATCATGGCGATGGCGCGCCAGACGTGGGACGAGGTCCGGCATGCGCAGCTGGGGACGGAACTGCTGAAGTCGTACGGCGGTGAGGTCGGCGAGTACCCGGACACGCTCGCCGGCGCACCTCCTAGCGTGGCGACGCAGGCAGCCGGCCAGGCGGCGAACGGCGGCAGGGGGAACCTGCAGGATGCGTTCCGGGACCCGGTGATCAGCCTGTCGGTGACGAACGTGGCGCTGGAGGGGGCGGCGCTCGCGTTGTTCCAGGGGACTTCAGAACTTGGGAAGAAGGTGGGGGATGAGCTGATGGAGTTGGTGTACGACTACAACTGGGCGGACGAGGTGACGCATACGACCATCGGCGACTACTTCGTGAAGGCGCTGTGCGAGGACAACCCGGAGCAGGAGCAGCGGGCGTTGCGGGCGCACGCGATGTTTGAGGCGATGCGCGCGCAGCTGAGCGGAGACCAGAGCGAGGAGATCAAGGCGTTCTTCGCGGAGGAGATGGAGCGGGGGACCGCGGCGCTTGGCGCGAACGGCTAGTGGCGGTCTATATCAACCTCGGGGAGTGTATCAACTGCGGGCTCTGCCGGCGGGCGTGCCCGACCGAGACGATCCGGTTTTTCACAACGCAGCGCCGGACGCACGTCGTGGAGCCGGCGGGGTGCATCGATTGCGACCTGTGCGTGAAGGTGTGCCCGGAGGACTGCATCCACCCGGACCCGGTGTACCGACATGACCCGGAAGAGCTGGCGGCGGCGAAAGCGAAGGCCCGGACCTGGGCGGCGAAACAGAACGTGCTGAAGCGGCGGCGGCGCGAACGCGCGCTGGCGGCTATCCGCGCGGTGGGAGGACAGGATGCCTGAGTTGGCCATCGACCCGAGGACAATCGGGGGCGCCTTCGATGTCGGCGAGAGCGCGCGGAGGATCATCCACTACCGGTTCGCGGAGAACGTTTGTATGACGACGGCGGGAGGCTGGGCTTCGACCGCGCCCACGATCAAGGTGAAGTTCGCGCTTGGCGAGCACTGTTACCATGACTCGATTCACTCGTTCTGGCTGGGGCAGCGGCTACCTGAGCTCCGGGTGGTCGAGAACATGGACCAGGAAGCGCCGCCGACGCTCCGGAGTTCCTACGTCGCGGAGCCGCCGAACGAGGCGTTCCTGAAGTTCTGCGAGGCGATGCAGCTGCAGACGGATGAGCTGTTGCGATTGGTGGGGCTCTACCGGGTCCTAAAGACACACCTGGCGGTGTACTACCGGCACCACATCCAGGTGACGGACCAGGTGTGCGATGCGCCCACGGTGAGGATCCTCAGGCATATCCTGTTAGAGGAGGAGGAGCACCTGCAGTGGGGCCAGGCGGTGTACGAGGAGATGGCGGATACGGTTGAGAAGCGGCGCGGCGCCCTCGAGTGGCAGATGGAGCTGGAGGACCTGCTGGTGAAAAGTGGCGGGGTCACCGGCGGGAAGTGAACAACAGCTCGAGCGCATCCGCGCTCAGGACTACGGACGGCTCGGGGCTTTTCGCGGGGGCGTGGACACCGGCTGGGGAACCGAAGGCCGTGGTCTGCATCGTCCATGGATTCGGGGAGCACAGCGAGAGGTATGAGTGGGTGGGGACGCAGCTGGCTGCAGCGGGGTACGCGGTGCGCGCATGCGACCTGCGGGGCCACGGGCGGTCACCGGGGAGACGCGCTTATGTGAAGTCGTTCGGCGAGTACCTGCGAGATGTCGACGCACTCGTGACGTGGGCAAGGGAGGAGCACCCGCGGAAGAAATTGTTCGTGCTGGGACACAGCATGGGGGGCGGGGTTGCGGCGCTGCATGCTGTGACCCGGCC
>CAYPAZ010000234.1:0-4194 GCA_964408835.1 uncultured Anaerolineaceae bacterium | reverse complement strand
CCTCATACCGCCCCGACTGTCGCCCCAGCACCTCGTCCAGCCCAACGCACCGCAGATCCCCGTGCCGGGCCGCTCTCATGTGCACCAGCGCGAGCGGATACACAGCCTCCACCACCATCGTTGCCTCCTCGACAGATCTGGCCACGACCCTCCACCCCGTCGGCAGCGTCCTCGCCCCGGAGAGCGGCCGATAGCGCCCCCGATCGTCCGCCTTCACCTGTTCCCTGACAGCCTCCGCATCGGGCGCCAGGGCCTGTCGTTTCTTCCTGCGGTCAGACGGACCCTCGACCACGACCCCGTCCCCCTCGCGCCTCACCTGCAGCTCGCCGATCCTCGCCTCCCCCTGCGTGAGCAGCTCCCCCAGCGTCTCAGCTACCACCCGAACGCCTCCTCCGCCAACTCCGCCGCCACTTCAGCAACGCCCGGGTGAGTCCCAACCGCTCTCGCGTAGATAACGCGCCTTCCATCGCGTCGCGTTACTGGCCCATCGAGGGCAAGATCCGCCGGGATCGTCTGCCCCACGTGCCATCCATCGGCGATGAACAACGGCACCACGTAGATGTCCCTCCCCGGGGCCACCTCGAACACTCGTTCCATCGAAGGCTCCTGGTCGATGAACAGCGTCACCACCTCCGCGAACAAGCCCTCCGCGGCGACCCGCTCCGCCTGGTCGTACACGTTCCGCTCCGAATTCGGGTTCCTCGGCGTGCCATGCCCCAGTACCGCCACGACATCCCCAACCCCGGCCCCAGCCTCCCTCGCCCGCTGCTCTATCACCCTCGCCAACGAAGCATGCGACCCCACCGGCTCCGTGTATCGCACCACGCGCTCACCGCAGCGCGTCAGCCTGCCCTCCAAACGCATCTCCCGCGGGATTACCTGCTCAGTGAAGTACCCCCGCGAAATAAACACCGGCACCACCGCGACGTCGTCTGCCGTGCAGCCCTCCAGCCCCCGGGAAAGCGACGGCTCCTCCTTCCAGAACGCGACCATCACCTCATCGAATCGCCCGGATTCCCTCAGCCGCCGGGCGTGCGCGTACACCGGCGTACTGGAGTTCGCATCAAGGTGCGAGCCGTGGCCTACCAGCAACACTCCTCGGCTCACCCTTCCCTCCGCCGCCGCTCCAGCGTCTGGTTCGCCACTGCGTCAACGAACGCCGGGACCACCGCCTCACGGATCGCCGCCGCTGCCGCCGGCGATGCCCCGCCCGTCGATACCCCCAATGTGACCTCACCCGCACGGGTGACCGCCGGTGTGAAGAAGGTAGACTCCTCCTGGCTATCCGCCACCAGCACGAGCAACCCCCGTCGTCGCGCCTCTGCCCCGATCGCCCGGTTCACTTCCCGGTCGTCGGTACATGCCATGACCAGTCCACACCCGTCCATGTCGCTCGGTACGAACGCCCGGCGCTCCACTCTGACCCCGGCCAGGCCCTCGATCCCGCCGGACACCTCCGGCGCCACCACCAAAACCTCGAATCCGCCCGCAACAAGATTCTCAACCTTTCGCTCTGCCACCGCCCCGCCCCCTACCACGAGTACCCGCCCAGCGCTCGGTCGCACCTCGATCATCAAGCCCACGTCAGAGCCTCCACCACTGCCGACCCCAACCCCGCCGGGTCCGCGCTCGCCGCCTCAGCGTCTACCCGCCCGAAGACGTCCCGCAGCGTCGTCGATGTCGTTGGCCCGATGCTCACCAGCCGTGTAGCGTCGGGCAACTGCTTCCCGCCCAACGCCTCGGCCAGGCTCTCGACCGCCGATGGGCTTGCGAAGGTGATCGCATCGCATGAAAGGAGATCCTCCAGTTCCTGACCTTCGGGCTTCAGGTTCACGGTCCGGTATCCCACCACCCTGGCCGCCTGGACTCCCTTCGCGGCCAGCGCGTCCGTCAGCCCCGTCGGGGCACGGTCCGAGCAGATGTGCACCACCCGCTGCCCAACCTCCGCCGGCATCCCTTCCGCCAGGCCGGCTGAGCCCCCCCGCTCGCAATGGAAATCCGCCTCCAGGTGATGTGCTCGCACCGCCCCAAGCGTCGCGCCCGGGAGGCAGGCTATCTTCAAGCCCGCCAGTGTCCGGGTGTCCCTGCCGCCGTCGCTCAATGCCTGCCACACCGCCGCAACGCCTCGCGCGCTTGTGAACAAAACCCAGTCCGCCCCGAGGACCGAAGCCAACCCCTCTTGCCCCAGTACGCTCTCGTAAGTCAGGAGCGGCGTCCGCACCACGGTCGCGCCCAGCTCCCCAAGCACTCCCGCCAGTTCTCCCGCATCGTCCTCCGACCGCGTCACCCCAACCGCCCTTCCCGCCAGCGGCCCGGGCTCGAACCACGCAAGGTCGTCCGCAAGCGCCGTCACCTCCCCGATGACGGTCAGCATCGGGGTCCCGAGCTTCGCTCCCGAAACCGCTTCCGCCAACTCCGCGATGCTCGCTCGTACCACCCGCTGCCCGCGCGTCGTCCCCCACTCGATCGCCGCGGCGGGGGTCGAGCCGTCCTTCCCCGCCTCCACAATCGACTCGAGCGTCTGCCCTAGCGTGGTCGCTCCCATCAGGAGTACCACGGTCTTCGCCCGCGCCGCTGCCACGTAGTCGATCCCGCTCGAAGCTGCGG
The DNA here is from genome assembly GCA_964408835.1 of uncultured Anaerolineaceae bacterium. Classification (GTDB taxonomy): domain Bacteria; phylum Chloroflexota; class Dehalococcoidia; order Tepidiformales; family Tepidiformaceae; genus CAYPAZ01. The sequence continues at coordinate 1,587 of CAYPAZ010000234.1, read as the reverse complement.
GCGAGGCGATGTACACATCTCCCGAGGCTCCGCGGTGCGTCACCGGTATCCCCGCGTATGCCGGCCCCCCGAAGGCCGAAGTCACCCCGGGCACCACTGTGAACGGCACGCCCGCGGCCCGGCAGGCCAGCGCCTCCTCCCCCCCTCGCCCGAACAGGAACGGGTCGCCGCCCTTCAATCGCACCACCCGCTTCCCGCCGCGTCCCAGCTCCACCAGCCTGTCGTTGATCTCGTCCTGGGTCGCAAGGTGCTTCCCCGCCCGCTTCCCAACCGCTTCGCGGACGCAGGAAGCGGGGATGTGCTTCAGCACATCCCCCGACACCAGCGCGTCGTACAGCACAACATCGGCCGCCCGCAGCGCTTCGATCGCGGCTAGCGTCACCAGCCCCGGGTCGCCGGGCCCGGCGCCGACCAGGTACACATGGCCTTCCGTTCGCACGGATTCAGTGTACCGGGTCGGTTCCGTCCGGCACTGTCAGCTCTGGCGAGCCGCCTTGCGGTCCGGCCCCACCACAAGTACCGGTCGCCCACTGCTTCTGATCACGCCCTCCGTCACGCTGCCGGTCAGTACGTGACTCAGCCCGGTGCGCCCGTGCGTCGCCATCACAATCACGTCCGCGTCGATCCCATCCGCGACCTTGATGATCGCCGGTAGCGGCGAAGGGTCCCATTCGACATGCACCACGGTCGGCGATGTCGAGAACTGCTCGCTCGCAATCTTCTCGAGCCACTCCTTGGAGTCGACGGTCTTGCGCTCCATGCTTTCGCTTCGCGTCTCAGCCATCGGAGGCAGGGGCGTTTGCACCACGGCCTGCCCGAAGCCCACCGCGCCCTTCTCCACGACTGGTCGCGAGTACGTCGAGTGCGCCTCGTTCGGGTGGCGCACGGTCACAAGGTGTATCTCGGCCCCCGGCATTAACTCCGTCAGCCGCGTCACGGTCGGAAGGATCGAGGAGGCGAGTGCGCTCCCATCCAGCGGTACGAGAATCTTCATGGCGGTTTCCTCCTGGTGTCGTCTATCCCGCCATCAGCTTCCTTGTTAGGCGTTCGCCCCGCCTACGGCACTTCGGCCCGTCTTTAGGGGCCCGATCGGCCCTCCTTCTCGGATTTCGGGCCGATCGACCCATCCGATTGGGGCTATTCGGCCCTGATGCCCTGCCCGGGTTCGGGGCACACTGGCCTCAGGAGAAAACAATGACTGCGCGATGGGGAGCCGAACGAACCGTGACACTCGAGGATGGTCGCCTCGCCGCCATCCGCCAGGTCGAGCCCGGAGATGCCCAGCTGCTCGCCGGCTTGCTCGATGGCCTCTCCGCCCATGGCCGGTGCTACCGCACCGCCCCAACCGTGGCGGACCTCGAAGTCCTCGCCCGCAGGGGGGTGGGGTTCCTCGCGGCCGAACCCGGTGGCCGGCTCGTAGGAGCCGCTTGGCTCACCCCACTCGCCCACGATGAAGCCGAAGCCGGCGTCGCCCTCGATGGCGAGTACCTTGCTTGCGGCCTCGGCGCCGCGCTGCTTGAGCAACTTGCTCGTATCGGTCGCGACGAAGGTATCCAGTTCGTCACCGCGTCGGTGCCACTGGACAAC
>CAYPAZ010000233.1:0-4201 GCA_964408835.1 uncultured Anaerolineaceae bacterium | reverse complement strand
ACAGCATCGCATCGCGGCCCGAGCCAATTGGCCCAAATTGGACCGCAATTCGGGTGTCGCGGCCCTCCATCTTCTGGAGGCTTGCCCAGAAGATCTCGTTTAACAAGATTCCCAGTTGTTCCTCGGAAGGGATTGCTTCGGGAGAAAGGATGGGTACGGCCGCGGCGCGCTGCACTATCAGGGCGTGAAGGCTGCTGGCTAGATTCTCGTCTAAACCGACGTTTCCCATATGAACCGCTTCGGCGCCCTGAGACCTCTTCCGGGGTTTCGAAAGTAGCCCGTTTCCGTCCAGGCTGTCAATGCCATCTCCCAGCAAGCTGTCTCGCCGCCAAACGCCCCTCGCAGCCTGGAGCGGCTGGCGACCCGAGCGGATCTAGAAGCGCTTCGCCAGGAGGCTGCTCAGGCGAATCAGCCCTATGAGCGCTATCTGCTGGCCCTGGCTGAGGTCGAAGTCCAGCAGCGAACGGCAAGGCCGAGCGCAAGCGCATCGCAGGTCTACGACGACCTGTTGCGGCTGACCTCCGTCACCTACCTCGGCCCGAGCACGAGCACCTACCAGTTCGACGCCTGCGGGAACCGCGAGGAGATGACCACCCCGGGCGGGACGACGGTCTGCGCCCACGACGACGCCGACGACCGCATCACCTCCGTGACCCCTCCCCGGCCATTCAACGGCCCGACCGCCACCAACCGCCTACCCCTCACTGCAACAACATCGATGCCGCGTGGTCCGCGATCGCCGGCGCGCTTCCGATGACGAACGTCACCTCACGCCCCTCCGGCGCGAAGGTCACCACCGCGTCCCCGTCCGCCAGCCGGTAGTACCGCCGCCCACCCGAGAGCCCAACGTCCTCCTCCTCCCCCGCCCGCGCCAGGTAGCGCCCGTGCGCATCGTAGAACTCGAACGCCTCAGCCACGCTCTCGAACACAACCCGGAACGTCGCCACCGTCACAGCCTGGTTTCGGTACACCACGTACGCGTCCCCCTCCCAACCCCAGGCCGCCTCCTCCGCGTCCGCTCGCGTCAGCTGTCCCCGCAGATAGTTACCAAGCGAAAACTCCCCGAACTGGCCTCGTGACTCCACCGCCCAGCCGCTCCCCAGGAGGCTCGCGATGTTCGGCAACATCACCTCCTCCGGCTCCCATCCCTCCTCCAGCAGGTGCGGCCGAAAGACATACGTCGTCGCCTTCATCGGCTCCAGGAGCAACTCGTTGATTCTCTCCGTCCCGTACTCCCGCCTTACGTCCGCGATGAAGTCAGCCCCCGCCGTGTACGGGAAGAACAGCGTCCTCAGCACCGCTGGCGGCACCCCCGCCTGCATCAGGTCCGCTCGCATGAACATCAGCCCTCCCGCGAACGGCATCGGCGCCACCGACAGGTATTCCTGTGCGTACAGCGAATCGTGCGCCGAAGCATCCCCCTCGATAACCACCGAATAAGCCAGCCCCCGGTCCAGGTCCGACCCGAGTTCCAGCGATCGCGTCCCGATGTCGAAGTGGTAGTCCTGCAACACGTGCACCAGCTCGTGCGCCAGCGTCTCCTCCGCCTGCCGCGAAAGCGAACCCCAGTCCGCGCTCCTCCCGTCCTCGTACACCACCCAGAGCTTCTTCTCGCTCGGTGCATACAGCCCCAGGATCCCGTCCGCCCCGAACGACATGTAGATATCGAAGTAGTCCTCGTCGTTCGCGATGTACCCCAGCAGCCGGTACAGCGTCGTCGTCTCCGCGAAGTACTCCATGTCCTCTTCGGTGATGAGCGTTTCCAGCAGCGCTGGCAGCTCCGACCTCGCGATCAGCTCCGCATCGATCGAAGGAGGCGCCTCCAGCTCCCGAAGCTCCGCAACTCGATCGAGGATTTCGCGCAGCTCCTCCGGGATGTCCCCGGGCTGCGTTGTCGGCCCCCCCGGCGTTGGAGTCGAAGCTGCCCTCGTTGGCGCCCGCGTCGGCGAATCCGCGTCCCGGCCGAGGTCGGAGCACGCCACCAGCATCAGTGCTCCAATCAACAGCACGCCCGCTCCAGCCATGGCCCAGGCCCTTCGTCTCACCAGTCGTCCAGCCTTCCTTGCCCGCGTTCCGGCCGCTGCGATACGCTCCATGTTGCGGCCCGTTCGTCTAGCGGCCTAGGACACCGCCCTCTCAAGGCGGAGATCAGGGGTTCGAATCCCCTACGGGCTACCATACTGATTCTCGAACTCGGCTCCACACCCTGTCCCCGGGAGTTCGCCCTTGCCAGCCGTCGATGAAGCCACGGCTCGAGCCTATCGCCAGGCCTGGGAAGAGTGGGTCAAGCAGATCGAACACGTCCACCGCGTCCTCCTCGATGGCGAACCCCTCACTCCCGACCGCTTCAAGGGCCTCCTCAACCGCGAAGTCCGCGCCCGGGACAAGTACGACGAAGCGCGAAAGCGACTCCTCGGCATCAGCGAAACCCGCCCCGAACCTCCAGCCGATGGCTCCAATCCCTTCCGTTGAGCCCGCAACCGGAAAGACGACCGTCATATTCCCTCGAACCCGCACGCGCTACCATCGTCGCTGAGATGACCTCACCGGAGATTCGCCCGCATGGCCGCCCGTAGCGCCGCACGGCTGACCTTCAGCGACCGCCGCGCTTTCTACTTCGTGCTCGCCCTCGCCGTCGCCATACCCCTCGTCGTCTTCGGCGTCGCGAGAGTCGATGCCACCTCCTTCAGGCTCGATGGCCCCGGCGGACCTGCGCTCGCCTTCTCCGCGGGCGTCCTCTCGTTCGTCTCACCGTGCGTACTCCCCATCGTCCCTATCTACATCACCCACATCTCCGGCGCAGCCATCGAAAACGGCAAGGTCATCGCCGATAGGCGCGTCACCTTCTCCCACGCGGTCGCCTTCATCCTCGGACTCTCCCTCATTTTCATCGCCCTGGGCGCCAGCGCGGGCCTCCTGGGTTCCTATGTCCTCCGCGATAACCAGCGCGGCCTTGAACAGGTCGCCGGCATGCTCGTGATGCTCATGGGGGTCATCCTCATCCCCGCCTACGGGCGCCGCTCGCCGATGAAGTCCGCCCTCCTCCTCTTCGGGCTCACCGTCCTCTTCCTCGTCCTTGTCGAACTCGGGAACCTGAACGGCCAGACCTGGCGGCTCGCAGCCCTCGTTGGTGTCTTCCTCGTCGCCTGGCTCCGCTTCGCCGGTTACATCCAGTTCTCCGTCTTCTCCCGGACCTTCCAGGCTGATATCGCCCGCAATCGTCAGGTCGGCTACTCCCGCTCGTTCATGATCGGCGGCGCATTCGCCCTCGGCTGGACCCCGTGCATCGGCCCCATCCTCGGCGGCATCCTCGGCCTTGCCGCCACCACCTCCGCATCCACCGCCGACGCCTGGACCGCCACCTACCTCCTCGCGTTCTACTCCGCCGGCTTTAGCGTCCCATTCCTCATCACCGGCCTCGCCCTCAGCGACGCCACGCGCATGCTCAAGCGCGTGAACCCCTATCTCGGCTTCATCGAAGTCGTTGCTGGCCTCATGCTCATCGCCGTGGGCTCACTCCTCGTCTCTGGCCGCATCACTGCCCTCAACGAGTACTTCACCTTCTCCGATTTCAACCAGGGCCTCTGAGCCCCATGCACTGGGCCTGCCCCGCCTGTGGACGTGAGTTCGGCCGCACCCGCCAGTCCCACGTGTGCGCACCCGCCATGACCCTCGAGCAGTACTTCGAGACCCGCCCTGCCTACGAACGCGAGGTGTTCGAAGCCGTGAAGGCGCACCTTGAGACAGTCGGACCTGTCTACATCGAGCCCGTCGGCGTCGGCATCCTCATCAAGAAGTCCCGGACCATCATCGAGCTCCGCCCCCGCCAGCGCTGGGTCGCCGTCTCCTTCGTCCTCGACAGGCTCGTCGAACACCCGCGGATCACCCGGACCATAAGGGCCGGCCTGCGCCACTACCACGCCGTCCGCGCCACCGCCGCTGCCGATATCGACGAAACTGTGAGTGCCTGGCTCACAGAGTCCTACCACTCGACATCCTGACCTCCCCCGCCCAACAACAGTAACCCGAGCCCTCAGGGAGGGACCCCGCTCCTCGCAATCAGTCACCCGTCACCAGCCACTCGCCCCTGTTACCTGTCCCCCGTCACCTGTAATCTGGATACACGGCGCGTTCGTCTAGAGGCCTAGGACGCCGCCCTTTCAAGGCGGAGATCAGGGGTTCGAATCCCCTACGCGCTACC
>CAYPAZ010000232.1:0-4263 GCA_964408835.1 uncultured Anaerolineaceae bacterium | reverse complement strand
GCGGAGGACCAGTATGAAGTGGCGCGCCTTGCGCGGGTGCTGACCGGCCGGCGGGTCGGGGTCGCATTCGGTGCGGGGGCGGCGAAGGGGCTGGCGCACCTCGGGGTCATCCGGGCGCTCGAGGAGATGCGGGTGCCCGTGGACATCGTGAGCGGATGCAGCATCGGGGCGGCGATTGCTTCGGCGGTGGCGGCGCGCCTTTCGATCGATGAGATGACGGAGCTGACGCTGCACATCGCCACCAAGGCGGTGCGACCGACGCTGCCGCTCTACTCGTTCCTGAGCAATCGGGCTGTGAAAGAGGAACTGAAGAAGATCGCCGGCCAGCGGCGGATTGAAGACCTGGACCTGCCGCTTGCGCTGGTGGCCGTCGACCTGTTCCGCCGCTCGGAGGTCACGTTCACAACCGGAGTGGTATGGCCGCGGATGCTTGCGAGCATGGCGATTCCGGGCATCTACCCGCCGAGCGCCGGGATGGGCAGCTATCTCGTGGATGGTGGTATCCTCAACCCGGTCCCGGTCCGGCAGTGCCGCGACATGGGGGCGGGGATCGTGATGGGCATCCGCTTGACCGGCGCGCGGACCTCCCCGCGAGACGAGCTTGACGTAAAGCCCTCCAAGCCCTTCGCTATCGAGAACATGATCCGGGCTTTCGAAATCATGCAGAACCGGATCTCCGAGGCCAGCCACGAAACGGCGGATATCAACATCGAGGTTTCAGTCGACGGGGCTGGCGGCGTGCGCGACTTCCAGCGAGGCCCTGAGATTGCGGCGATCGGTTATCGCGCGGCGATGGGATACGGAGTGACGATCAAACAGGCGATGCCCTATGCGGAAACCGCCAGCCTGTGATCCTGCTCGCGGTACGCAATCTCCTTAGCGAACGGACGCGCTTCGCGTTTTCGGCTTCGGGAATCGGTTTCGCCGTCTTCCTGATCACGGTGCTGCTCGGGCTCTACCAGGGCTGGAACAACCGGGTTGGCGGGTTCGTGGAGGATGTGGAGGTGGACGCCTGGATTGCGCGAGAAGGGACGACCGACTTCATCAACGCGGCTTCCATCGTGCCGCGTGCGCTGGCCGCGCCGACGCTCCAGCGCGAAGGCGTGGTAGCGGTCTATCCGATGATCGTCCGGCCGATGCAGTTCTACAAGGACGGCAAGGCGGTGGAAGTCCACCTTATCGGCTATGACGTCGGGGCAGGCATCGGCGGGCCGTTGAAGATCGTCAAAGGCCGGGGCGAACCGCAGCCCGGTGAAATCGTGATCGACCAGGTGCTCTCGCGCACGACGGGCGTGGGGATCGGCGACATCCTGATGAGCGGGGAGTGGTCCCTGGAGGTGGTCGGGATCGCGACGGGCGGCAACTTCGCCTTCACCCAGGCGGGTTTCACGGACGTGGAGGGCGCTTCCGAGCTCCTGGCGATGGGCGACCTGGTGACATTCCTCCTCGTTGACCTGGATGACGAGACTTCGGTGGAGGACTTCGCGACAGTCGTGAAGGCGGAGACACCGGGTGTGACCGTGTTCACGTCACAGGAATTCGCCTCGGCGACCCGCCACCGGATCCTGGACAACGTGATCCCGATCATCGGGCTCATCGTGATCCTTGCGATCATCGTGGGACTCGCGATCACCAGCCTGACAATCTACACCGCGACCATCGAGCGCACGCGGGAGTTCGGCATCATGAAGGCGGTCGGGTTCAACAACTTCGACCTCTACCGGCTGGTAGTGTTGCAGAGCGGGGTAACGGGGCTCGTGGGCTTCGTGTTCGGCGTGATCCTGACCCTGATCCTGGCGCAGTTCATTGACCGGGCAGCGGCCCAGTTCATCGTGCTCGTGCGGTTGCAGGACGTGCTGTTCGTGCTGGTGGCGACGGTGCTCATGGCCGCCGGCGCGGCGATCATCCCCGCGCGGCGGGTGGGCGGCATCGACCCGGCCGTGGCGTTCAAGGGGTAGCGATGTCAGTACTTGAGCTCATCGAAGTCAGCCAGCAGTTCGGCACGAAAGAGAACCCGACGCACGCGCTCCGGTCGGTATCGCTGGCGGTGCCGGAGCGGCAAGTGCTTGTGATCATGGGCCCTTCGGGAGCGGGGAAGTCAACGCTGCTGGCCATCGCGGGGGCCTTGCGGCGGCCGACTTCCGGCGAAGTCATCGTGGACGGGACGAAGCTCTCCACGCAGAGCGATAGCCAGCTCGCTGCCGTCCGCCTGCGAAAGGTCGGGTTCATCTTCCAGGAGTTCAACCTGCTCGATGCCCTGACGGTCATGCAGAACCTGGAGCTCGTGCTGGGCAAGGCGAAGGTGCCGCGCCAGCAAGCTCGAGCGCGAGCCGACGAGATCCTGAGGATCCTCGACATGGGTCACCGCAGTGATGCGTACCCCAAGACGCTCAGCGGCGGGGAGCGCCAGCGCGCGGCCATCGCCCGCGCGATCATCAACAACCCGGTGGTGATCATGGCCGACGAGCCCACGGCCAGCCTGGACGGGACGCGGGGAGCGCAGGTGATGTCGCTGCTGCAAATGATCGCGCACGACATGGGGACGGCGATTGTGATGGTGAGCCATGATCAGCGCACCCTGAAGTACGCGGACCGGGTGATCTGGCTCGAGGACGGGAACATCGCGGAGCATGAACCCGCCTCGATGGGCGGCGGGCAGCCGCCGGAGCGTTGAGCCACGGTCAGGCCAGGGCTGCGACGGTATCCGTGTGGTACTGCATCGCCTGGCGCATGCGGACGGTGATGTTTCCGTAGGGTGGTGTGTTGTGGGAGGCGTCCCATTCGCGGATAGCTTCGAGCGCGAGACGGGCCCGGGCGATGTGCTCGGCAGCATCGGCGTTGCGCCCGGAGAGTGCGGCTGACCAGGCGGCTATCCGCCGGGCGAGGTGCCGCGTGAGCCCGGTCACGAACTCGGCCTGGCTCTTCTCGCGGGCAAGCCGGTCGCCGGCAGGCCCGGTGGCGATGGCAGTGGAAAGCGCCCCGGCAGCGGCATCCAACCGGCGGGAGGCTTCAAGCAGCTCCTCGGCTTTGCGGTGGAGGGTTTCCCGGGGGGCGTTCGAAAAGTCGAGGACATCGTGGCGGCGGAGGGGTTCGAGGTCGTGGAGGTCGAGCAGGAGCCGGTAGGCGGCCTCCGACGCGCGGTACCATGCCTCCGCGTTCGCGGCCGCCTCGGCGAACGTGGCCCGGCAGAACCGGCCGAGCGCCGGGTCGATGTCTTCCTCCCCTGCGACGGCGCGGGCGAACCACCAGGCGTGCCACGGCGGTCCCACCCACGGCCGATCCCCCACCACGAGGTCCTGGCACTCGGTCGCCCCGGAGCGAGCGTACGCACGGGCGTCCGCGGGGAGCACAGAGAGGTGCGGCGGCGCCAGGCCCTTGAAGAGGATAGCGTCGGAGTAGTACTCAAAGAGCTGGACGCGGCCAGGGAACTGGCGGGCGAGCTCAGAGTAGGGACGCCAGTACTCCACGCCGTTCCGGCAGCCCGGTTCATTGATTTCGTGGGCATAGCACCGTTCCCGCGGAGCCCAGAGCAGATCCACGCCGGCGGAAGGGGTTACCTGGCGGGGCGGCTCGACGGTGTCGTGGTAGGCGAGGTGCGCGACCGTGGCTCCCGGCTCGACGGAGGCTACGGCTTCGGCGACGGCATTGGTGGCCCTGAGCGCCTGGTCGGAGGGGCTGAGGGATTGGCAGCCGGGACAGGAGCACCACCCACCCCCGCTGATGTCGTCGGCCCAGAAGTGATACGTGCGGGCGCCGGGGAAGCGCGAAACGAACCGCGCGACGTTCTCCCTGAGCATCGCCATGGCGCCGGGAGAAGCCGTGCAGAGGTTGTAGCGCGGGTCGCGCTCGCCATCACGCAGTGGGAACCAGCCGGGGTGAGCGGCGAACTCCTCGCGGGGGACCATAGGTGCGAGGTGGTGGCCGCCGAAGACAAGGCCCAGCCCACGAGCAGACAGCGCTGCCCGGATCGCCTCGCCATCGCGGTCGAAGCGCTCGAACATCCAGCCGCCCCCATCTGCGGCCATCCCCTCGGCGGTTGTGGGCCGCTGCGTACCCGCCGGGCGGTCGCGGGAGGGCGGGGTATCGTGGAAGAAGATGGCGGTGAGCCCGTTGCGGCTCGCCCATGGCACCCAATCGCGCCAGTCGTCGTGGAGAGCGTCCTGGCCGAGGATGAGCGTGCGCTCTGGAAACAGCGGCCGGTACTCATGGCGGCCGAGGGGGATGCCCGTGGCTTCGCCGTCGAGCGCAGGCGGCGCGCCGGGC
>CAYPAZ010000231.1:1800-4279 GCA_964408835.1 uncultured Anaerolineaceae bacterium | reverse complement strand
AGCGTACGTTGAGGGTGTGCCGGATGGACGTGACTTCTTCGAAGGGCTCGCGTCAGCGGCCGCGCGGAAGCCGGTGGTCATCCACAAAGCCGGGCGCACGGTGGCGGGGTCGCGGGCGGCGGCTTCGCACACCGCGGCACTGGCGGGCTCGAACGAACTCTGGTCGGCGGCACTCAAGCAGGCGGGCGCCATCGAGGTCCGCTCACAGGAACAACTGCTCGATGTAATGGTCGGAGCTTCGCTGATGAGGGGACGGCCGCGGGGCAAGCGGGTCGCGGTTGTTGGGGGCGGCGGTGGGCGCTCAGTGCAATCGGCGGACGCCTGTGAGGAGAACGGGCTTGAAGTGGTGGCCCTACCGTCCTCTGTCCGGGAGCGGGTGAGGGAGAAGGCGCCTAACCTGGCCGACTGGGTGGCGAATCCCGTGGACCAATCGATCCTCGCCGGGAGCGGCGTCTCCTCAAACGGACTGCTCGAGATGATGCTCGAGGGAGATGATTACGACCTGGCAATCGCGAATGTGGGCGAAGACTGGTTCTTCGGGCGGCCCGACGCTGAGGGGCGTCTGCGACACGCGTGTAACCGGCTGGCTGGGATCGTTGAGGAATCGGAGAAGCCGGTGGTGGTGGTGTTGGGGGCGACAGAGACGCGGGTGGAGTGGCAGCGCGCTCTCATGGACTCGATCCGGGACGACTTCGTGGCCCGGGGGGTCGCAGTCTATCCGACCGTTGAGCGGGCCGGGTTCGCGATGGGGCGCCTGGTGGGTGGAGGCTAGACGTCGAGGTTCTTGACCTGGGTGGCGTGGGACTGAATGAAGCGGCGGCGAGGAGCAACTTCTTCGCCCATGAGTTCATAGAACACGAGGTCGGCGCCGACGGCGTCTTCGACGGTGACCTGGAGGAGCGTCCGGGCGTCGGGGTTCATTGTGGTATCCCAGAGTTGCTCGGCGTTCATTTCGCCGAGACCCTTGAACCGCTGGACGTTGATGTTCTTCTTACCCTTCGAGAACTCGGCGAGCGCGGCATCGCTGTAGAAGTAGCGGGCATCCTTGCCGTGTTGAGCCTTGAAGAGCGGGGGCTGGGCGATGTAGAGATGCCCGGCTTCGATGAGCTGGGGCATGTTGCGGAAGAAGAAGGTGAGCCAGAGGGTCTTGATGTGGGCGCCATCGACATCCGCGTCGGACATGATGATGACCTTGTGGTAGCGGAGCTTGGAAAGGTCGAACGTTTCGCGGATGCCGGTGCCAAGCGCGGAGATAAGCAGGCGGATGGCCTCGTGACCGAGCATCTTATCGGGGCGGGCCTTCTCAACGTTCAGGATCTTGCCGAAGAGCGGGAGGATGGCCTGGTAGCGACGGTCGCGGCCGCCCTTGGCTGAGCCCCCGGCCGAGTCACCTTCGACGATAAAGAGTTCGGACTCTTCGGGGTCGCGGCTGGAGCAGTCGGCGAGTTTGCCGGGCAGGCTGCCGCTTTCGAGCGCGCTCTTGCGCTGAACGAGCTCCTTGGCCTTGCGGGCGGCGTCCCGGGCGCGGGAAGCGATGATGCCCTTTTCGATGATGCGACGTGCTTCGGCTGGGCGTTCTTCCAGGTACTGCTGGAGCGCTTCGCCGAGCACCTGCTGGACCTGGCCGTCGACCTCTTTGTTCCCGAGCTTCGTCTTGGTCTGGCCCTCGAACTGGGGTTCACCCAGCTTCACGGAGATAACTGCGACCAGGCCCTCGCGAACATCGTCGCCGCTGAGGTTGGGGTCGCTTTCCTTGAGGACTTTGGCGCTGCGGGCGTAGCTGTTGAGGACGCGCGTCAGGGCGGATCGGAACCCGGAGAGGTGGGTGCCACCTTCGTGGGTGTTGATGGTGTTTGCGAAGGTGTAGACGGTCTCGGCGTAGCCATCGTTGTACTGGATGGCGACTTCGACCACGGTGCCGTCGATTTCGCGTTCGACGTAGATAGGATCGTGGTTGAGGACTTCGCGTTCGCGGTTGAGATGGCGCACGAAGCTCTGGATGCCGCCATCGAAGTAGTAATTGACCTCGCGGCCATCGCGCTCATCAACGAGCTGGAACCAGGTGCCCTTGGTGAGGTAGGCATACTGGCGAAGCCGGTCCGCTTCGAGCTTGAATTCGAAGTCGATGCTCTCGAAGATCTCGCTATCGGCGAGGAAGGAGATGGTAGTGCCCGATGAGCGGCCGGGCTCAACCTTTTTCGAGGTGAGCGCGGTGGTTGGCTGGCCCCGCGAGAACTCCTGGCGGTACACCTTGCCGGCGTGGCCCTTGCCCTGGGCGGCGGGGTCGGGCACGACTTCCACCCACATGGATTCGGCGAGCGCGTTGACCACGCTGGCGCCGACGCCATGGAGGCCGCCGGAGACCTTGTAGCCGCCACCACCGAATTTGCCCCCGGCGTGGAGGACGGTCATGACTGTCTCGACCGCCACCACCGAACTTGCCGCCGGCGTGGAGGACGGTCATGACTGTCTCGACGTC
>CAYPAZ010000231.1:0-1790 GCA_964408835.1 uncultured Anaerolineaceae bacterium | reverse complement strand
GCCAGTCTGTTCCTGGACGCCGACGGGGATGCCGCGGCCGTTGTCGAAGACTGTGACCCAGCCATCCTTCTGGAAGACGACTTCGACGCGGTCGCAGAAGCCGGCCATAGCTTCATCGACGGCGTTGTCGACGAGCTCTTTGACCAGGTGGTGGAGGCCCGCCTTGTCGGTGGTCCCGATGTACATCCCGGGGCGGCGGCGGACAGCCTCCAGCCCTTCAAGGACCTGAATGTTCTCAGCGGTGTAGGAAGTAGAAGCCTGTTGTGATGCCATTCTTGTGCGGGGGGCAGAGGGCATCGCGGCGGCCCCTTGTGGGAGTGGGCGGAACCGCGAGTCTGTCTGAACAGTTTACCACCTTACGCGGCTTACGGGGAATCTAACCGGGCGATTTGTGGGTTAGAAAAACCCTTGCCCGCCAGGCCCCTGAATGGCCCCTTGGTAAGGGCGCCGCGTACCCTTGGCCGGGTGGATTGGCTCAGCCTTCTCCTGGTTGCGATTCTCGGGTTGCTGGCGTGGCGCGGATACGCGAACGGCTTCATCCGCGAGCTGGTCTCGCTGAGCGCGGTCATCCTCGCGATCCCGGTCGCGGGACTCCTCTACGACGACCTGGCGGCGAAGCTGGACCCAATCGTGGACAACCCGACGCTTTCGGCGCTGCTCGGCTTCGTGGGCATCCTGGCGGGGGTGATCATCGCGGGGCAGGTCGGGGCGTTCTTCCTGAAGCGAACGGTGGAGATCCTGAACCTGGGATGGGTGGATAGCTGGGCAGGAGGAGCGTTCGGGTTCCTGAAGGCATTCCTGGTGTGCCAGGTGATGCTGATAGCGCTGGTGGCGTTCCCGAGGCCGGACCTGAGGGACGAGATCGATGGGTCGCCAGTCGCGGGGTGGCTGCTAGATACGGCCCCGGCTGTGATGGCACTCCTGCCCGGTGCGTTCGAGCGCGGGCTGGACGCGTTCAACCAGGGGATCGATATCGTGCAGGAGCGGCGGAGTGGCGCGGCGGGGGAGTGACGAGGGAGTCTAGCCCGGCCGTTCGATGAGGAGGCTGACGAGCGTCCCGCCCACGCCAGTGGCCGTCACCAGGAGGCAGCCGAGCTTCTCAGACTTGAGCCCGGCGTTGAGCGAGAGCTGGAGGTCCGCCTCGGCCGATTCGAACCCGGCGATCGGCGGGACTTGCTGGCGCTTCAGCATCTCGAGGGCGATAGCGACGCTGAGAGGTCCTGATGCGGCGAGGGCGTGTCCCAGGGCGCCGGCGGGGGCGGTGGTTGTGGCGTAGTAGGCGTGGCGGCCGAACGTGCGCATGAGCCCGAAGGCTTCCGCGCCATCGACTGGCGGGCGTCCATCAGCGCAACTGACGACGGCATCGACCTGGTTCTGGAGATAGCCGGCAGCCCCAAGCGCGCCCTGCATCGCCCGGCCAGCTTCGGGTGCGCCGGGGTATTCGAGGGGTTCGCAGGAGGGGTCGAAGAGTTCGCCGACGCCCACGATGGAGGCGAGGGCTTCGGCGCCTCGCTCCGCAGCCGTCCCGGCGGCTTCGACGATGACGTAGGCGGCGGCTTCGGCGGGATTGTGGCCGGCTGAAGTGGAGTCGAAAGGGCGGGCGGAGGTCGAATCGGCCCAACCCTGCGCGGTGACGTGTTCAAGGAGCGGGGGCTGGAGGGCCTGGGCCGCGCCAGCGATGACCACATCGGCGTGTCCCCCGGCCACGAGGCGGGCCGCCGCGGCGATGGCCGCCATCCCAGAAGCGTCGCCACCTCCGGTCACGACCGCAGGCCCGCGGGCCCCGGTCG
>CAYPAZ010000230.1:0-4290 GCA_964408835.1 uncultured Anaerolineaceae bacterium | reverse complement strand
AGGGGTCGGTGGCGGTGCCGGGGGCGAGGACACCCTGGGCGAGGAGGAATTCGAGGTTGGAGGGACTCGGGAATTTGGGGGCCTGGCCGAAGCCGCCCCATTCGGGGTCGTAGGCAGCCCGGAAACGTTCAACGCCGGCTTCGAGCGCCGGGGGGTCGAGAAAGGCGGAGCCGGCGGGGCGCTGGACTGCCTGGCGGAGCTGGGCGGTGATCTCCGCGGCGGACTCGACGAGCTTTTCGCGCCGGGTGTCCCAGGCGTCGCGGAGGGAGAGGAGGACGCGCTTGAAGCCGGGCTTTCCGTAAGCATCTTCGGGGGGGAAGTAGGTGCCGGCGTAGAAGGGCTGCCCATCGGATGTGAGGAACACGGTCATCGGCCAACCGCCGCTGCCGGTGAGTGCCTGGGTAGCGGTCATGTAGAGGCCATCGATGTCGGGCCGCTCTTCGCGATCGACCTTGATGTTCACGAAGAGGCGGTTCATGAGTTCGGCGGTCTCGGGGTCTTCGAAGGATTCGTGGGCCATGACGTGGCACCAATGGCAGGAGGAGTAGCCAACGGAGAGAAGGAGCGGTTTATCTTCGGTGCGGGCAGCCTGGAAGGCTTCTTCGCCCCAGGGATACCAGTCGACGGGGTTCCCGGCGTGCTGGAGGAGATAGGGGCTGGTCTCGTTGGCGAGGCGGTTCATCGGATTGAGGTTAGCGGTTCAAGCGGGGCGCGGCGAGGGAGCCGGGAGTCGCAGGGAGAGCGGTGCGCTAGAATCGGCGCACCCCGGGAGGAAGAGATGGCAGAGGATTCGGTCAGCGCGCCGCCGGAGATTGCGCAGCGGCTTGCGGATGAGATGAGCGTGACCAGCGACCTGCTGGTGGGGGTTGAGCATCTCCCGGAGATACTCAATCGACTCGCAGCGCGGGCGAGGGAGATCACCGGGGCGGACTTCGCAGCGATCTCGACGTTCGATGAGGAAGGCGTGCTCGAGCGGTTCATCTATGAGGGGATAAGCGAGCGTGACGCCGCACGGCTCGGACACCCGCCAGTCGGTCGAGGGCTCCTGGGGGAGCTTGCTCGCCACGACCGCCCACTGAGGCTCGAAGACCTCCAGGCGTACCCGGGGTTCACGGGGTGGCCGGAGGGGCACCCGGACATGCGGGCATTCCTGGGGGTACCGATCAGGGCGCTGGGCCGGACGATCGGTTCGCTGTACATGACCAGGCGTGAGGGTGGCGCGCCGTTTGCCGCCGCGGACGAGCTTGCGGCTTCGATGATGGCGCTGCAGGCAGCGATTTCGGTTTCGACGGCCCTGGCGCGTGAGACGCGGGGCAGGGTGTGGCTGCTGGAGGAACGGGAGCGAATTGCGCATGACCTGCACGACGGGATCATCCAGTCGCTGTACTCGTTAGGGCTGGAAGTGGACGCGTACTCGACGCGTGAGGACATCATGGATGACACGCGAGAGCTGCTGGTGCGGACTGTGGCCAGCGTGAACGCGGTAATCGGCGAGTTGCGGACGTACATCACGATGTTGGAGGCGGAGTCGCCGGCGTCTTCGCCGGAACTGAGCCGCGACCTGGCGTACACGATCCGGCAGTTCGTGCCGGACGGCGTGGATACGATTACGAACGTTTCCGCTCCGGCGCTGCAGGAGCTGGGGACGCGAGAGGTTGAGGACCTGCTGTACATCGCCCGGGAAGCAATCAGTAACGCGGTGAGGCATGGGCATCCGACCAAGCTGGCCATCGACCTGCGGCAGACGCCTGAGGAGATATCGCTGACGGTACAGGACAACGGGGTGGGATTCGATGCCAGCAACGCAAGGACGGGATTCGGTACGATTACGATGCGAACCCGAGCCACGCGGCTGGGGGCAACGCTTTCGATCTTGCCCATCCCGGGAATGGGTACGACGGTGAGAATCTCAATCCCGAGAGGCGAGCATGAGTGAGACGCCGATCCGGGTGTTACTGGCGGACGACCACGACCTGGTGCGGACCGGTCTGCGAGCGGCGCTGAGGGCGGTCGAGGACTTCGAGGTGGTTGGGGAAGCGAGCGACGGCCAGCAGGCAGTGCGCGAGGCGAAGAAGCTGCAGCCTGACCTTGTGGTTATGGACATCCGCATGCCGAGGCTTTCGGGGATCGAGGCGTGCAGGGAGATCAAAGAAGCTCTGCCGGAGGCCAACGTGTTGATCCTCACCTCGTTCGGCGACGAAAAGGCAGTGATGGCCTCGATCATGGCCGGGGCAAGCGGGTTCATGTTGAAGGAAGTGAACACGAGTGAACTGATCAGCGCGATGCGGGTAGTGGGCCGTGGCGGTACGACCCTGGATGCGACGAGCCAGGCGGCCGTGATCGAGCAGATCAGGCAGGGGAACATCATGTCGAAGGAGGATCGGCTGGCGTCTCAGCTGAACGAGCGGGAACTGAAGATCCTCGAGATGATCGCGGAAGGGCTGACGAACCGGGAGATCGGGGAGGCACTGTACCTTTCGGAGAAGACTGTGAAGCACCACGTGAGCGACCTGCTCTCGAAGCTAGGGCTGGCGCGGCGAGTGGAGGCGGCGGCGTTCGCGGTAAGGCGGGCGGCGCAGAACCCGGAAGGCTAGCGACGAGGCGATAACAGAAGCGGCCCGGAGCTCTTGCTCCGGGCCGTCTGCATCTACGCCGGGGGGCGCTCACTCGACGTAGACGGTGCCGCTCATGCCGAGGTTTTCGTGGCCGGGGATGTCGCAGTAGAAGTCATACTCACCCGGTTCGGTGAAGGTGATGCTGGCGGTGTCGCGCTGGCCAGCGTTCAGTTCGACCTTGAATGAGCTGTAAGGCGCATCCTTGAAGGTCAGGTTGTGGATTGCGACGCCTGCGTTGCGCAGCGTGATCTCCAGAGGCTGGCCGGCATCGACACGGAACTGAGGAAGGTCGAAAGCGAAATCCGTGGCGACGATTTCGACGGAGCCGGAGACCTTGACGACTTCGCCGGCCGGGATGGGAGTGGTGTCGGGGTCGTGGCCCCCGGTGTCTCCACCGGAAGCGACCTGCTCATCGAAGTACGAGGTGTGGTCGGTGTAGTCCATCATGAGAACCATGCCGCCGGGGTAGACGCCCCGGTTCGTGGTATGGGGGAGGGTGTGGCAGTGGAACATCCAGGTACCGGGGTTGTCGGCGATGATCTCGACGTCCACGACCATCCCCGGGGCGATGTCGTAGGTGTTCTGGACAAGCTTGAAGTCGATGTCGTTGCCGTCGATGGCGACGATGCGGAACTGGTGGCCGTGGAGGTGCATGGGGTGGTTGACCTGGCCCGCGTTGAACATCCTGATGAGGATTTTGTCGCCGGTCTTCACGAGCATCATGTCGTTCGCCATGGTGGCGGGGAACGACTTACCGTTGATGGTGAACCAGCCTTCGATTTCGTGGAGGGCGAACACATACTCGTGGTCATAGCCGCGAGCGTCGCGCTTGGGATGGATGATCAGTGCGCCGATGAGGCCACGCTGCACCTGTTCCATTGAGTTGGTGTGCGAGTGGTACATGTGGGTACCGGCGTCGGTGGCGACGAACTCGTAGACCCAGGTTTCTCCGGGCTGGATGGCGGGCTGGGCGAGGCCATCGACGCCATCCTGATCCCAGGGAACGTCGAAACCGTGCCAGTGAATGGTCGTGGCTTCAGGAAGCTCGTTGTGAACGGTGACCCGGACCTTATCGCCCCTGGTAGCGTTGATGGTCGGGCCGGGGTACTGCTGGTTGTATCCCCAGACTGTGACGGTTTCGCCGGGGATGACCTCCCAGTCGAACACCGAGGCGGTGAGCTCAACGACGACATCGGGGTCGCTAAAGCGCGAACCGGCCACGCCAGGCGGGCCATCACGCAGGACGATCTCGGAATCAGAAACGCATGCGGCCATCGCGAGCGTTAGCGCGACGACGGCCAGGAAAGGGAACCGGGACAAGAGCTTTGTCATTTCGGGCGGGGCCTCCTGTTGAGCGAGAAAGTACTCTCAAGAGGGTGGCCTGCCGCCGGGCGGAGGGGACACGGCCGAACGGCCCCAAGTGAGGGGCCCGTTCGGCCGGAAGTGGACGACCTAGCCGGCGGCGACCGCCAGCGGTTCGAGGCCCAGGACGACCGAGGCGGTGCTGCCTTCGGGCAGGGACGACAGGACCCGGAGTCCCGCGGCCTTGAAGGCGGCAGCCATCGCCGGGTTGTCCAGTGGCACCGACGCGGTGACGAACTGGATACCTTCGTCGCGACCGATGCGAGCAAGTTGCTGAAGCAGCGCGGCGCCGAGGCCGCAAGCCAGGTACTCG
>CAYPAZ010000229.1:0-4318 GCA_964408835.1 uncultured Anaerolineaceae bacterium | reverse complement strand
CCCGGAGCGGCAACTGGCGCTGGTCGCGTACGGCCCCTGAACACGCCCCGCGGCATGGCCGTGGAAGCGGACGCCTACGGAGAGCCGGTGGCCGTCGTCCAGCGAGGGACGTACCGGAAGGTGACCCGCATCGAAGACGCCTGGCGCATCGACGACGAGTGGTGGCGCGACGAGATCTCGCGGCGCTACTTCGCGGTCGAGATGGAGGGCGGGAAACGGCTCACGGTCTACCACGACCTGATCCGCGACCTCTGGTATGAGCAGGCCTATACGGCGCCGGGGAGTTCGTAACTCAGCCGAGCGTCTGGCGGAGGCTCGCGAGGTGCTCGCGCATGTTGCCGAGGAGCGGCCCTTCGATGATGTCGCGGGTGGTGAGATGTGCACCTCCGGCGAACGCCATGGCGGCCCCCCGGGCGAGCCCTTCGTCGGTGATTGCGCGGAGCCGTTCCACTTCGCTCGATGCCGCGTCGAGCCGGGCGAGGACTTCTTCGGGCGTGATGCTGGCGTTCTCCTGGGCACCCTTCGCGTTGTTCTGTTCCAGCATCTCGATCGTGAACGCGGTGAACGGCGACTCCTTACCCTCGCTCAGGTCCACGGCGAAGCCGACCAGGTTCGCATGGCTTACGAGGTGGGCCGCCAGCGCGCCAGCCGACCACCCTTCGGCGGGCGTGGAGGAAGACCATGCCTGCGGCGGGGCCGAAGCGATGAGCCCCCGTGCCTCTTTGAGGACTCGGGCGAGTTCGGCGGCGAAGAACTCTGCTTCGCGTGGCGCCCACTCGTCGCGGCCGGGGTCTTCGCCCGCGGCGACCTTCGCAAGGCGGGGGAGGAAATGGTCCCAGCCTTCGGCGTGGCTGCCTGCGTCGGCGGTGAGGCCGCTGTGGACCAGCCGCAACCGCGTGCCATCGGCTTCGGGGACGAGTGTGACTTCCACCGTGCTGGCTCCCGGCGGAATGGCGGCGCCCTCCGCTTCCCAGCCCCAGGTGAACACGACCTTCGAGTGGGGGACGAGTTCCCGGAACTCGCCGCGCATGATGTCGGTGCCGTTGTAGTTGAGTCTGATCAGCCCGCCGGGCTGCGGCTCGAGTGTTGCATCGTGGGCCATCCAGCGGACGAACCGCTCCGGGTCCACGAAGTACTGGTAGATGGTTTCGGGTTTCGCGCGGATGAAGACCTCGCGTTCGATGACTTCAGCTTCAGTTGCCTGGACCACGTGTGTTCCTTTCTTCGGCCTCGGCGGCGCCCTTCAGGCGGTCGAGGCTGTCGTCCCAGAGGCTTTCGAGGAAGCGGCGCACTTCGTCGATGGCCTCACGGCGGGCGAGATAGAGGCGGCGGGTGCCCTCGCGGCGCTCGCTCACGAGGCCCGCATCCTTCAGCACCCTGAGGTGCTGGGAGATGGCGGGACGCGTCACGTCGAACCGGGATGCGATTTCGCCGGCCGGCAGTTCGTCGCTCCAGATGAGGCGGAGGATTTCGCGCCTGCGGGGCTCAGCGAGGGCTCGGAGGGCATCAGCCATGGGCTCAGTGTAGGCGATCTCTAACGTAAGTCAATACTTACGTACCCGAACTCCGCGACTCCGGCCACAGGCGGCTTGGACGCGGCGATTCTAAGATGTCGCCGTGGCGCGGGCTGAGCTCGCGGGTGGAGTGTGCATGGCGCAGGACCAGTCAGAGATATCCCTGATCCGTGACGGGCTGCCTCGGACCCTGAGCCCGGCGAGAGTCATCGTCGTGGGCGCCGGTATGGCAGGGCTCGTGGCCGCGAAGGAATTGCGACGCGCTGGCCACGATGTCGTCGTCCTCGAAGCACAGCAGCGCGTCGGGGGCCGCGTGCAGACCTTCCGCGAACCGTTTAGTTCCGGGCTTCACGGTGAAGCCGGCGCCATGCGAATCCCGCGGACGCACGAACTCACTCTCGCCTACGTTGAGCACTTCGGGCTCTCGGTCTCGCCGTTCACGGCCAGCAACCCGCAGGGGTACGAGTTCATCCACGGCACGCGCAGAAGGATCATCGAAGCTGAGGCCGATCCCGGGGCGCTCGGGTTCGAACTCCAGCCCGATGAGGCAGGCAAGTCCGCGGCGCAGCTCTGGGGAGAGGCGGTTTCACCGCTGGCGGCTCTCGTGAAGGAGCGGGGCGCCGAAGCCTGGGACGAAATCGCGCGGCAGTACGACAGATACTCGCTGAGAGAGTACCTGGAGGTCTCGAAGCTCTCGGAAGGGGCCATCGAAATGGTCGGCCTCGTGATGCACCTCGAGTCGCTCATGAACCTCGCCTTTCTCGAAGTGCTCCGCGAGGAGGTGGGGGAGTACTTCCAGGACGTGGTTGCCATCGATGGGGGCATGGACCGGCTGCCGGCTGCGTTCACCGTGGACCTCGCGGATGTCATGCGCTTCGGCGCGAAGGCCGTGGCCATCGAGCAGTCCCCGGAGGGCGTGGTGGTCCACTACCGGACCGGGGCCTCTTACGCCACTGGCGGGTCACACGAGGCTGTGGCCGGCGACTATGCGATCGTTGCGCTCCCGTTCTCGGTCGTCCGTCACATCGAGTTCCCGCAGGGCCTCTCGCGTGGCAAGGAGAAGGCCATCCGGCAGCTATATTACGACGCCGCAACCAAGATCTTCTTCCAGTGCCGGCGCCGTTTCTGGGAAGAGGACGATGGTATCTATGGGGGCGCCTCCGTGACCGACCTCCCGGTCAGGGCCGTTTACTACCCCGATCACGGGCGCGAGACGGGCAGGGGGGTGCTGCTCGCCAGCTACACGTGGGGCCAGGATGCGCAGCGCTGGGGTTCGCTCTCTCCCGCCGAGCGTACGACCCAGGCGATCGAAGACATCGCGCGTATCCATCCCCAAGTTCGAGTTGAGTTCGAGGTGTCGGCTTCCAAGGTCTGGCATGACGACGAGTTCGCCGGCGGCGCGTTCGCATCGTTCGCCCCGGGGCAGCAGAGCCTGCTGCACGGGCACATTGCGCTGCCGGAGGGCCGGGTCCACTTTGCCGGCGAGCATGCTTCGCTCACGCACGGTTGGATCCAGGGCGCCATCGAGTCGGGGTTGCGGGCGGCTCGCGAAGTGCACGCCAGCACCGCGGGCTAGCCCCTCAGAGAGCGGTCTGCCACATTTACGGGGTAGCCCCGGATTCCGCGCGGGCTCGCCCCGCAATCCCACGCAAGGATCCGCCGTCAATGCCCGTGCCCCCCGATTCCGACCTCGATCAGCTATGCATCAACTCCATCCGAGTGCTCGCGATGGACGCGGTACAGAAGGCAAACTCCGGCCATCCGGGCGCACCGATGGGCATGGCGCCGATGGCGTGGGCGCTCTGGTCCCGCCACCTCAAACACAACCCGTCCAACCCCAACTGGTTTGACCGCGACCGGTTCGTACTTTCCGCGGGTCACGCTTCGATGCTGCTCTACAGCCTCTTGCACCTGACCGGCTATGACCTGCCGCTCGAGGAGATCCGAGAGTTCCGCCAGTGGGAGAGCAAGACCCCCGGTCACCCGGAGCGGGGCCTGGCCCCGGGAGTCGAGGTAACCACCGGTCCCCTGGGTTCGGGGTTCGCCGTGGGCGTCGGCATGGCCATCGCCGAACGCTACCTGGCGACCCGCTTCAACCGCCCCGGCCACGCGATTGTGGACCATCGCGTCTTTGGCATCGTCAGCGACGGTGACCTGATGGAGGGGGTCTCCTCCGAGGCCGCCTCGCTCGCGGGCACCCTGGGCCTGGGCAAACTCATCTACCTGTACGACGACAACGAGATCTCCATCGATGGGAGCACCGACCTCTCGTTCCGGGAGGATGTCCCCAAACGCTTCGAGGCATACGGGTGGCACGTCGAGAAGGTCGACGGGCTTGATTGGAGTGCGGTTGACGCGGCGATAAAGGGCGCGGCGGCCGTCACGGAGCGGCCATCTTTGATCGTGGCGCGGACAACCATCGCGTTCGGAGCGCCGAATAAGGCCGGGACCGCGGCCGCGCATGGCGCGGCGCTCGGGGTGGAGGAGGTGCGGCTGGCAAAGGAGGCGTTCGGCTGGCCTCCGGACAGTGACTTCTACGTGCCGGGCGAGGTGCTGGAGCACGCTCGGAGCGCCGTCCCCCGGGGGCTGGCGGCCGAGGGGGAGTGGGAATCCCGGCTCAGCTACTACGCCTCGGACTTCCCGGCGGAAGCGGCGGAGCTTCAGCGCATGCTGACCGGCCAGCGACCCGAGGGGTGGGACGCCGTCCTCCCGCAGTTCGACCCGGCAGGCGGATCGATGGCCACCAGGACCGCCTCCGGAGAGGTGATCAACGCCCTCGCCGAGGTGCTGCCCGAGCTCATTGG
>CAYPAZ010000228.1:0-4404 GCA_964408835.1 uncultured Anaerolineaceae bacterium | reverse complement strand
CCGCCAGCGTGCTGTGCTTCCACAGCCGGCCGGCGGTTGTTGCCCCGCGCAGCCTGGCCCTGCGCGCCCGCGCCTTCGGGGTGTCGCCGATCAGCAGGTCATCCTTCGTCGCCCGCGCCTCGAGCGCCAGGCTGAGCGCCGTCCCCCCGGTCTTCGGGACATGCACGAAGATGAACCGGCGGGCGCGGGAAATGATCATGGAACCAGAAGGTTGGGCGGTTCCTGTCCGTCCGCGAAGGTGGTCAGGTTGGCCACTGCCATCATCCCCATCGCCTCGCGCACCTCAAGGCAGGCAGTGCCCAGATGCGGCAGCAGCGTGACGTTCTCAAGCGCCTTGAGCCCCGCAGGCACCTCTGGCTCGAACTCGTAGACATCCAACCCCGCCCCCGCGATCCGCCCCTCGACCAAAGCCGCCCTCAGCGCATCCCAGTCCACGATTGGCCCCCGGGCAGTGTTGATCAACACCGCCGCTGGCTTCATCAAGCCCAGTTCCCGCCCGCCGATGAGCCCTCGCGTCTCGAGCGTGAGGTTCGTGTGGATGCTCACCACGTCGGCCCGTTGCATCAGCACATCGAGGTCGCACGCTTCGTACGGGGAGCAGTCGATCACATCACACGCGATGACCTGCATCCCGAACGGCGCCGCGCGCTCAGCCACCGCCCGCCCGATTCTCCCGGCCCCGACAATCCCCAGGACCTTTCCCCTCAGGTCCCAGCCCAGAGGGAAACTGGCCCTCCCCCACTCCCCCGCCCGGACGAACCGATCCGCCTCGCTGATCCGCCTCGCCAGGTTCAGGATCAGGCCCAGCGTCAGGTCCGCCACTGCGTCGCTCAAAACCCCTGGCGTGTTGCACACCAGCACGCCGTGCTTCGTCGCCAGGCCCAGGTCGATGTTGTCGTAGCCCACCCCGAAGTTGCTTACGACACGCAACCGCCCAGAGCACCGCTCCAGCAACTCCCCCGAGATCCGCTCTGGCGCCGGGCAGAGGATCCCATCCATCCCCACCATCCGCTCGATGAACTCCTCCGGCGACTCTGACGGCCCCTCCCGCCTCACCACCTCACACTCAGCTTCGATCCGCTCGATCAGGTCCACCGGCATCCCGCCAGCCGTTAGATAGACCTTCGGCGCCACCATCAATCCCCCCGGAATTCAGGCTCCTCAGGAAAGCGGCGGTTCAAATAGAACATCACAACGCTGGCCAGAATCCCCCCACCTGCCGCGATCACTATCCCGAGGATGATGTCATCGGCGTCGAACCGGATGAACAGGTACACGACGAAGACGACGATGAAGCCGAGAAGGAAGTAGTTGAGGTGTCGCCGCAAGAACCTGCGCATGGCGCGGAAGTATAGGCGCCAGTCCCGATGTGTAAAGCCTTATGGCCGGAGCCCGTACCGCGCATGGATCTCCCCCGCCTCGTCGATGATGTGCCGGTACCGGCTCATCACCTCCCTCTCCGCCGTCCGCGCCCTCGCCACGTCCCGTGCCCGCAGCATCCCCGATTCCACCGCGGCCTCGAACTCCTCCGAATCCTCCCCCACCACCACATCCCCCGGCAGCACCCACCAGTCGAGCTCCAGATCCCGGTACTCCACCACCCCCTCCCCCCAGCGGACCTGCGCCAGCGCGTCCAGCCGGTGCCCCAGAACTTCGCCCCCCTGCCCCGTGAACCGGTACAGGTTGTACGGCCTCCTGCGCCAGAAGAAACCGTACGAAACGCTCCCCGCCGGCAGCCGCACCGGCGTCTCGAACTTCCCCCCGGCGTCCAACCGGTAGCGGATCACCAGTAGCCCGCCCTCCACCGCTGCCACCGTGCACGCGTATTCCCTCACCGAACCGTCCGGCTTCCGCTTCCGCTCGATGACCTTCTCCCCCGGCTGCATTGCGCAATCATGGCACCTTCGCCCGTCATTACCCACGCCACTCCCGCCCTCCGCTATCCTGCTATCCCTATGGCCACCTCGCCGAACAGCCGCCCGTGCCGCTCCGCACCCCTCCACCTCCGGCTGTTCGCGCCCCTCGTTCCGCTCCTCCTGCTCCTCCCCGCCTGCGGTGGAAGCGACCCTCCCCCCGAACTCCCCGCCCTCGTCAGCGCCGAGGCCACCCGCATCGTCAACGATGGCCGCGCCTTCGATGCTTCCATCATCCGCGTCACCTTCGACCGCGATATCGCGCCACTCACCGGCGGCGTCCCATTCGCCTCCAATATCGAGCTGCTCGTCCCCTTCCCCGATTTCGAAGCCGGCGTCGAAGCCGAGGCCCGCGTCTTCGTCCAGGATGCCATCGTCGTCGAGACCAACCCCCGCCTTGTCGACCTCACGGTCCTCCGCGCTATCCCCCAGGGCGCCACCCTCGTCGTCAGCGGCCGCGCCTTCATCCGCGGCTCCGAAGAGCGCCTCACCATCCCCGTCGAATCCGACATCTCCCCGGTCGCCGCCTTCCTCGCCACCACACCCTTTGCCACCACCAACCCCGCCCTCTTTGCCCCAGGCCTCGTCGCCGAAGTCACCGAAGCCGACCGTGACCCCGCTGCCATGCGCGCCGCCCTCCAGGAGTTCCTCACCAGCCGCGGCGCCGGCGAACAGGTCCTCACCCGCGCCCTCTCCTACTTCGACGCCATCCCTCCCGAACTCGTCCCCTCACCCAAGCTCCGCGCCGCCATAGCCGGCCTCACCGGCACCTTCGCCGAACCCGCCGTGCCTTACCTCATGACCTCCCAAAACTGCACCGGCCTCCCCGTCGCCCGCATCACCTTCGAAGAGCCCCCCGATTTCCCCGACCTCCTCGCCCGCGTCACCTTCGATGAGGATGGCGCCCGGGTCATCTCCGTCCACCCCGACCTCGAAGGCGAACGCATCGAGCACCTCATGTCCGTCATGGCCCATGAACCCATCCACTGCGACCGCTCCGGCGGCAAGTTCGAAGAAGTCGCCGCCACAGCCCTCGATACCTTCCTTTATATACACCTCCTCGCCGCCGACCCCACCCTTGCCCGCGCCGGTACTCGCCTCGCCCGGGAACTCAACATCGATGTCATCGCCGCCATCAACAGCGGCGCGCGCTTCCCCGAATCCTTCGGCATCCTCCCCGCCACCACCCTCCCCCTCGCCCTCCCCGGCACAACCTCCACCGTCGATTCCTTCGCCGAACTCGTCGCCGCCGGCTACCCCAGCATCACCTTCAACAGCTCTCCCCCCGAAGACCTCGCCCAGACCTACGTCGGCCTCCTCGCCGAAGCCGTCGGCATGCCCCCCGGCGACGCCTTCGACCTCGCCTATCTCGATGAACTCCTCGGCCGCGCCACGAGCCTCCAGACCATCCTCGCCGCCATCTCCGCCCTCGAACTCGTCCCCTTCGAATAGCTCCCACAGCTGGCAGCCCCGAAATCCCCCAATTCTCGTGGTTCTGCCTGATTCCCCCTCCGCCTCTCCCGGACTACGCTGGTCTTGTGACCACCACCGCCGTCGAACCCCCGCGCAAGACCATCCTTGTGGTCGACGACGACGACGCCGTCCGTACCATGCTTGCCCGCCTCCTCCAGGCCCAGGGTCACCAGGTCGTCCAGGCCTCCAACGTCGAACGCGCCCTCCAGGCCCTCGATGCCGGCCCTATCGACCTCATCGTCTCCGATGTCGTCATGCCCGGCCGCTCCGGTATCGAATTCCGCCGCGAAGTGGCCAGGCGAAAACCCGGCCTCCCCGTCATCCTCGTCAGCGGCTATAGCCCCGAAGCCCCCGCCGAATTCGCTTCCCGAGCTCCCGATACCCTCTTCGTCCCCAAACCCTTCGCCGTCGAAGATCTCCTCGCCCTCGTCCGCGACTCCCTCGCCTCCTAGCCCTTCCCCCTCACCCTCAACACGAACTCCCCTCGCACGTCCCGCGCCTGGATGACCAGCCGCCCACGGTCCACCGAAGCCGGCAGCACCACCTCCAACTCCCTCACCCCGTCCCCATCCTCGCCTCGCGCGATGATCACGTCCGCCAGGTACACCACCACCTCGCAGTCATACTCCAGCGTGAACGCCACCTTCCCCGCCGGCAGCGGCGACCCGATGTACTCCACGCTCGCCCACCAGCGATTGTCCACAAGGTCCCCCGCCGGCGCCCCCGGGAAATGCAGGTCCAGCCGCTCCTGCTGGAAACTCCCCCGCTCCGTGCTCCCTCCATCCGCCCCGTCCGAAAACAACGTCACCAGCCAGTAGTCCAGCTCCCCCGACCCCACCCGCTGCGCCGTCGGCTCCGGAGTCGGCGTCCCCACCGGCGTCCGTGGGTCCAGCGTCGGCGGGACCTCCCCATACGAAGGCGGCCCCACATCCCGTGGCGAACCCCCCGCCGGGTCCAGGAACGTGAACGCAACCGCCAGCGCCACCCCAAACAGCGCCAGCGCCACCCACTCCCGCAC
>CAYPAZ010000227.1:0-4424 GCA_964408835.1 uncultured Anaerolineaceae bacterium | reverse complement strand
GCATCGTCATCGGCCACGGGGAAGGTGAGACGTTCCTTTCGAGCGACCTCGCGGCTGTGTTGCCACACACCCAGTCGGTCACATTTCTCGCGGATGGCCAGTTGGCGCGGCTGACGCCCGCAGGAGCGGAGTACATCGGACGCGATGGAGCCGTCGCCGACATCCCGAGGACAACGGTGGCGTTCGACCCGGTGACGGCGCTCAAGGGCCAGTATCAGCACTTCATGCTGAAGGAGATCATGGAGCAGCCCGAGGCGTTGGCGGACACCATCCAGAGCCTCGTTTCCATCGAGCCACCCGAAGTCCGGACTGACCACCTGGGCGAGGCAGCCGCGCGGCTGGGCGAGGTCAATCGCGTGGTGCTCATCGGGATGGGGACCAGCCTCCATGCGGCAATGGTCGGAAGGAGGTACGTCGAAGAGCTTGCCGGTGTGCCTGCTGAGGTGGACAACGCCAGTGAGTTCCGGTACCGGAATCCGATCCTGGACAGCGGCACGCTGGTGGTGTCTGTGAGCCAGTCCGGCGAGACGGTCGACGTGCTGGAGGCGATGGCCATCGCGAAGGCGGCAGGGGCGCTGCAGGTGACCATCTGCAACACGGTGGGGGCACAGACGACGCGCGTGGCGGACGGGACGGTGTACACGCGGGCGGGGCTGGAGCGGGGGGTGGCGAGCACGAAGTGCTTCACGGCCGCCATGGTCGCACTGTACGCACTCGCGCTGCGCATGGGGGTCGCGCGCGGACGGCTGACACCTGCGGAAGTGCAGCGCCACATGACCGACCTCGCGACGGTGCCGAGCATCGTCGGCGGTCTGGTGGCGAACCCCGCGCCCTACCGGAGGGTCGCCAACCGGTACTCCCAGGCGAAGAACGTCCTGTTCCTGGGGCGGGGGCTTGGTTTCCCCGTGGCGATGGAGGGGGCGCTCAAGCTCAAGGAGATCAGTTATGTCCATGCTGAAGGGTACGCGGCGGGAGAGATGAAGCACGGCCCTGTCGGGGTCGTCGACCCCGCGTCCCCCACGGTCGCGGTGGCGCCGAAGCACTCCCTGCGGGAGAAGCTGGTCTCGAACATCGAGCAGGTGCGAGCTCGCGACGGCGAGGTGATCTCGCTAGCGACGGAGGGCGACGACGCCATCGCCGCGCTTTCGGAAGAGGTGCTGTGGATCCCGGAGGTGCCGCCGCTGCTGGAGCCAATCGTGGCAACGGTACCGTTGCAGCTGCTCGCCTACTACATCGCGATCCGGCGGGGATGTGACGTCGACCAGCCCCGGAACCTGGCGAAGACGGTGACGGTGGAGTGACGGGCAGCGGGGAAACTGCACCCGGGCCGAGCCTGAGCAGTTGCGAGCTGACTGTTATGCAGGGGAGCGGGCCTGCTGGCCGGAGCGGCGTATAATCCGCTTTCCGGCCAGCAGTGCGCAGCCCTATGAAGCATCGCTGGGGAGGTAAAGCTCGATGAGCATCCGGACTCGGTCAGTCGTCTGGTTTGACGAGGTGGGGAAGGGCGATGTTGCCCTCGTCGGAGGCAAGGGAGCGAACCTGGGAGAGCTGACCCGAGCGGGCATCCCCGTCCCCCCCGGGTTCATCGTGACGGCCGACACCTACTTCCACTTCATCCGGCTCGCGGGGCTTGAGCCGGCCATCAAGAAGGAGTTGTTCGGGCTTGATGTCCATGACTCCCGGGCGCTTTCGGAGCGCGCGGCGAGGATCCGCGCACGGGTCGTTGCCGCGGAGATGCCGCCACACATAGCCGACGAAATCATGGAGGCGTATCAGAGGCTGGGCGAGGGACCGGTGGCCGTGCGCAGTTCGGCTACGGCCGAGGACCTGCCGGAGGCCAGCTTCGCCGGTCAGCAGAGCACGTACCTCAACGTGGTTGGCGCCGAGAACGTCGTCAAGGCCGTGCAGGCCTGCTGGGCGTCGCTGTTCGAAGGGCGCGCGGTGTTCTACCGGGAAGAGTCGGGCTACGACCACCTGAAGGTCGGACTCGCGGTACCGGTGCAACGGATGGTCCAGTCCGAAGTCTCGGGCGTGATGTTCACGGTGGAACCCGTGACCTCGGACGCATCGCGAATCGTGATCGAGGCGGTGTACGGACTGGGCGAAGGCGTGGTCTCGGGTGAGATTTCGCCTGACCTCTACATGGTGAACAAGGAGACGCTCCGGATTCTCGAGAAGACGATCACGACCCAGGAGCGGATGCTAAACCAGTCTGCGGACTCCGACGGGCAGCACGAGACGGCGAACTCGTGGCAGCCGGTCGGCGAAGACAGGGTGAACCGGCAGAAGCTCACGGACGACGAGATCAAGGAACTGGCCCGCATCGGGCGGACGGTAGAGGACCACTACGGCGGCCCGCAGGACATCGAGTGGGCGTACGAGGGCGGCGAGCTGTTCCTGACCCAGGCGCGGCCGGTTACCACGATGCGCGAGCAGCACCACGATGAGCACGAGGAGGAGGAGACCGCGCAGCTCATCCTCTCGGGCCAACCCGCGAGCCCGGGCGTTGCCGCGGGGCCAGTGCGCATCGTCCGGAGCCCGGACGAGATCGACATCGTCCAGCCGGGCGACATCCTGGTGGCGGAGATGACCACCCCGGACTTCGTGCCGGCGATGAAGCGGGCCGTGGCAATCGTCACGGGTCGGGGCGGGCGGACCTGCCACGCGGCGATTGTTTCGCGCGAGCTGGGCATTCCGTGCGTGGTTGGAGCCGGGAGCGCGACGACCGAGCTCGCCACCGGCCACCTTGTGACCGTCGACGGCTCGGAAGGGAACGTGTACGAGGGCCGGGCTGAGGCGCGACTCGCCTGGGCCGACCGCCAGAAAGAGCGCTACTCCGCCGCTGCCAGCCTCAAGACAACGACCAGGCTATACGTGAACCTGGCAGAGCCGGAGCTGGCGGACCGGGTGGCGAAGAGTCACGTCGATGGCGTTGGTCTGCTGCGGGCCGAGTTCATGGTCGCTCAGATAGGTACCCACCCGCGGACGTTCATCGACGA
The DNA here is from genome assembly GCA_964408835.1 of uncultured Anaerolineaceae bacterium. Taxonomy (GTDB): domain Bacteria; phylum Chloroflexota; class Dehalococcoidia; order Tepidiformales; family Tepidiformaceae; genus CAYPAZ01. The sequence goes on along the minus strand of CAYPAZ010000227.1, from coordinate 1,425 downwards.
GGGGCGAGGTTACGACTACACCCGCCAGCTGGCGGAGGGGCTGAAAGAATTCTGCCGGGCGTTCGCGCCGCGGCCAGTGGTGTACCGGCTGACGGACTTCAAGACCAACGAGTACGCAAACCTGCGCGGTGGCGAGAAGTACGAGCCGACCGAAGAGAACCCGATGATCGGCTTCCGCGGGGCCAGCAGGTACGTGAAGGAGCCGGACGTCTTCAAGCTCGAACTCGACGCTATCAAGCTGGTTTGCGCGGAGTTCACGAACCTGTTTGTCATGGTGCCGTTCGTGCGGACACCCGAGGAGCTGCGAGGAGTGAAGCTCCTGATGGCGGAGCACGGGCTGGTCCGAACTGACGAGTTCAAGATCTGGATGATGGTCGAGGTGCCATCGAACGTGATCATCCTCGACAAGTTCATCGACGTCGGTATCGATGGCGTGTCTATCGGCTCGAATGACCTGACGCAGCTGGTGCTTGGCATCGATCGCGACAGCGAGATGCTCGCTGAGACGTTCGACGAGAGGAACGAGGCGGTGATGGCCTCGATCCAGACCGTGGTTTCGGTGGCCCGGCGGCGAGGGATCACGGTGGGCATCTGCGGCCAGGCGCCGAGCGTCTATCCGGAGATGACGGAGCGGCTGGTGGAGTGGGGGATCACGTCGGTGAGCGTGAGTCCGGACATGCTGGACCAGACGCGGGAGATCATCGCGAACGCGGAGTCGAAGCTGGGGCGCGCGCCGAAGAACTGAGCCGTCGACGCGGGTCAGTTCTATCGCCCTGTGTCAGGGCCCGTGGCCCCGGTCTCGCGAGAAGGGGATGCTCGCTGAGTTCACGGTGGAGTGAGGGCGTCAGGAGTGCACGCGGCCGGGTACGGACCGGAGTGCGGACTCGGCCGCGGCGAGCGTCTTCCCCGGGCGACTAACTCGCGGTGCCGGGGCCGCGGGATTCGGTTTCGCCGTAGGTGGCGTCGCGGGAGCGACGGAAGGCTTCCCAGCCCTGTTCGCGCAGCACGTTGAGGTGTTCGCTGGCACCGTGACCGCGGCCGCCCTGGAGGAGCGGCGCGCCGGCCGGGTCCTGGCGGTAGTTGAGGGCATCGATGAACCCGGCGAGTTCGTAGACGCGATTGACGAGGATCTTGTTCGTGGAAACGGTGCCCTGCGGAAGCGCGGCGAGCTTCCTGGCCCAGCCCTCCGCGGTCTCCATGAGCTGGTCTCCGGGCACCACGCGGTTGACGATGCCGAGGCGGAGGGCTTCATGGGCGGGGATGCGCTCGCCGAGGAGGAGGACTTCTTTCGCCTGCTTCGGGTTCATGAGGAACGGCGTGACGAGGATGGGCGGGCCGAACCCGTGGCGGATCTGGAGTTCGCCGAAGATGGCGTCATCGGTGGCGATGGTGAAGTCGCACATGCCGGCGAGTTCGTGGCCCTGG
>CAYPAZ010000226.1:0-4425 GCA_964408835.1 uncultured Anaerolineaceae bacterium | reverse complement strand
TGCTCCCGCGCCACCTCCGATTCGCGGTAGGGCAGGAACACCGCGTCATGGCAGAGAGTCAACGCCTTGCGGAGCGTCGTCCCCGGCGTCACCCCCGCGAGCGAAGCTTCGAGCGAGCACGCCCGCACCCGTGCGTGCTCCTCCGGCGACCCCCCGATGACGATCGGGCGGCCGCGCAGCGAGGGGTCGTCGCGCCTTGCCAGCGCGACCGCGAACCCGGGGATGAGGAGGCAACCGGTATCCATCGGATCGCCGATTGTAGAACATCCGTTCTGCTTCTGGAAGGCGTTATGTCCCTGACCGCGAAACCTTTACGCAGCCAGTCCCTCTGGCTACCGGCGACTACCCGGTCCACAGGTCGCTTCGAAGCTCCCGCGCACAAACTGCTCCTCAAGCGGCCTCTCGTGATCCACCACGGAGAACTCGCCCCCTTCCCGGAACCAGCCTTCCGCAGTCACTCGATCCCCGTCGATGCGGACGGTCAGCGGGTCGAGCAAAGGCTCGTCCTCCGGAAGCTCGTTGAACATGCGGTAGAGGAAAAACTCATTGCCTGAAAAGTTGACCGCAGTGGCGATCCTCTTCGAGTCACCCCTGTCGGTTACGTCGGTCAGGCGAAGCTCGTGGAAGACTCCATCCCCCTCATAGCGGCCCTCGCCGTCCTCGTCCCGGATATCGAAGAAGAGTTCAAGGCGAGCCCCATCGACTTCGATCGTGTCGGTCGAGCTGAACGAGTACACATCGCTTTGAGTGGCTCCGTGCCCGAACGCGCATCGATAGTTCTCGAACTCCCAGGTCTGGTCGCCCACCGTTAGCCGTGCCTCGCCGCCACCTCCACCGCCGGAACCGCCCCCGGCCTGGGTAGGACTCGAACCCCCGGAGGTCGCGGCCGCCCCCGGACCGTCATCGTCGTCGTCGCCTCCTCCGCAGGCGACGGTCACCGCGAGTAGAAGGATGAGTGGAAGGCATATCATTGCTATCTTCATGGATACTCCAATACAAACGCCCGGGGATCCTATCACTGCAAGTCCTGCAGGCGCCACCAGCCCCCGCACCTGGCGGCCATAACCACCTCCGGCCTCGCATCACGGCGGTCAACTTCCCGTGCGGTGAAGGACCGGAGGCAGCGCTGGCAGCTGCGGCGCCCTTCGCCCTGCCCCCGCAGCAGTAGCCGCGGAGCTACTCCGACCGAAACGCCAGCCCGCCCAGCGTGGCCCGGAGGTCTGCGAGCAACTTGCCTTCCAACGCCCGCCGGAACCCTAGAAACTCCCACTCCTCCTCCGCCACTGGCAGCAACCTGCCCCCATCCACCACCTCAAATCGCCCCCAGGGAATGCTCCAGTACCACCCGTTCGAGTCCAGCGACAGGAACATCACGTAGGTCCGCCCCAGCTCGATGACCGGATCCCCTTCGACCTCATAGGCGATGCCGTCCTTCACGCCACCGCTCTGGTAAACCCAGAACCCATCAGCCGGAATTCTGCCACCGAGGATGTCAATCACCTCGACGTTGTAGCGTGAGAGTGTCGGCGGCTGCGTCTCGGGATCGATCGCGGGCCGGGTCGCGTTTGCTTTCGGGTGGTCTGCCGGCAGGTCTTCGTCCACCTCGTCCAGATCGATGGGGCTGCCATCCGAATCGACGGAGGGGAAGTCCTCGCGCGAACCAATGCCCGGGAGGCTCTCGGCCCACGTCAGGTCTTCTCGTTCGCGCACGCGCACCACCACCACGGCGTGATGCCTGCTCGCCATCGTCGCTACGTCTCTCCCGGAGTCGGCCCCCCAGAGTGCCGTGCCGACCACCCGGTGATCGACGATCACCTCCGGGTCAGGCCCCAGGTTCGGCGGCTCCGTGGGGGCCAACAGGCTTGACTCTGGCGGCTCACCCAGGTCGTCCCTCAGCGTCCCCCGGCAGGTCCCCTTCGCCGCCGCACGCGGCGAAGAGTGTGCTGCCTGAAATGATGATCGCGCTGCCAAGGATCCTTGGTCTTAGCATCCGCTCCATCCCCAGTTCGGATCCATATAGGCGTGGTTTAGCCCGCACCAGCACCAGGGGTAGTAGCCGAAGCCTGAGGACCACTCGAGTAACCCTCGCTTCTGTCCGGAAAAAGACTCGACCACGAAAAGCGTCCCCGGGCGCGAGGCTATCATCCGGTGAGTTCACCCTGCAACCATCTTTCAGGCGCAGCAACGCTCAATCCAGCGGGGGCGCCGCCTCCAGCGCTTCCACCGCTTCCTCCAGCTCTTCCTCGTCCAGCATCCCGGCGCTGCGGAGCGTCGCCCGGAACGATGCGATGGCCACCTCGATCTGGTCGTCGGCCGGGACCTTCGTCGTGAGCCCCTGGAGCGCGATGTTCGGCGCGAACATCGCCTTCACAAACGCGTTCCCGCCGAACCGCGCCCCGAAGCGCAGCACTTCGTAGCTCGCCGCCGCAATCGGGATGATGAGCACCAGCCGCGAGGCCATCCGCACCATCAGCCCCTCGTCCACGAAGTAGTCGAATACGACATGCACGATAAGCGCGATCCCCACCACCACGAGCAGGAAGCTGGTGCCGCACCGCGTGTGCTCCTTTGGGTAGGGGCGCACACCCTCGGGCGTCAGCTCGGAGCCGTTTTCGTACGCGTGGATGGTCATGTGCTCGGCGCCGTGGTACTGGAACACGCGCCGGATATCAGGGACGAGCCCGATGGCCCAAATGTAGCCAACGAACAACCCCAGGCGAATGATCCCCTCCACAGTGACAATGGTCAGTCGGTTGGCATCGAAGAACTCCAGCAGATGCGAAAGCAACACCGGCCCGGCGAAGAAGATCCCCACCACGAACACCAGCGCCAGCGCCATCGAGCCCCAGAACACCTTCTCCGGGAACTCCACTACCCCACCGTCCTCGTCCTCCTCCTCCAGCGCGATCCTCGAAGAGAACGACAGCGCCCGCATCCCCAGCGCGAGCGTCTCCCAGAGCACGATGCAACCCCTCACGAGTGGCCAGCGGCGCAGCCGCCCGGTGTAGACCCCGCTCAGCCGCTCGGCGTGGGTGACGATGTGGCCCTTCGGGTGCCGCACCGCCACGGCCATGTGCTCCGGCCCGCGGATCATCACCCCTTCAATGACGGCCTGGCCGCCGTAGTAGACGTTCGCGGGACCGGTGGGGGCCTGTGCGGTCATTCTCTTCCTATGGCGAGGGGCGTCCGTTGCGGGACGCCCCTCGTGAGATGCTTGCTGCCGGCCCGCTAGTTCGTGGGCCGCTGGTACCGGCGGTTGAACCGCTCGACGCGGCCCGCCGTGTCGACGATGCGCTGCTCGCCAGTGAAGAACGGGTGGCAGACGCTGCAGACATCGACGTGCATCGAATCGCGCGTGGAGCGCGTCTTGATGACGTTGCCGCACGAGCACGTGATCGTGGCATCGACGTAGTTAGGATGGATTTCGGCCTTCATCGGACTTCCTTGTGACTTTCCTGCCGCTAGCCCGCGGCCGCGGCGTAAACGCTGATCTTCTTGCGCCGCCCCTTCGCGAACGGCTCGAACTTCACCTGCCCATCAATGAGCGAGTAGATCGTGTAATCCCGCCCCAGCCCGACGTTCACACCCGGGTGAAACCGCGTGCCGCGCTGGCGGAGGATGATCGTGCCGGGCTTCACGACTTCGCCGTCGTAGTGCTTCACGCCCAGGCGCTGGCTGTTGCTATCGCGCCCGTTCTTGGAGCTGCCCATCCCTTTCTTGTGTGCCATTGGCCTATCCCTTTGAAATCGACTCCACCACGAGGCGAGTCAACGGCTGGCGATGGCCGAGGATGCGCCGGTAGCGGACCTTGTTCTTGTATTTCATGAACCGCATTTTCCTGCTGCGGCCATGCTCCTGGATGCGGGCGCGGACCTTCGCGCCCTCCACAACGGGCGTCCCCACGGTTAGCGCTTCGCCATCGAGCAACATGAGCACATCCAGGTCAACCTCGTCGCCGGGTTCGCCGGCGATGTGGCTGATGGTGAACTCCTGCCCTTCGGCAAGGCGCAGCTGGCGCCCGTCGGCGCGAACGATCGCTTCCACTTCTGTTCTCCGTAGTCGTTGGACGGACTACCAGTGTAGGTACAGGGTATCAGAGCGGTCAACGAGAGCGCCGTCCCGCGTTACAGTTCCCAGCGAAGTGGAACCAGAGCGGCTCCCGCGGCGTAAGGGAAAGTGTAGGGTGAGGAGGTAAGCCCATGACCCCGCTTTCCATCGCCGGCTTCGGCATCGGAGCGCTCGCCCTGGCGGCGGGTGTCACCGGGGGAGTACTCATCCTGACCACGAGCGGGCCGCTCGCCGGCCAGCAGGGTGACGAGAACGCCACCGCGACCACCGCTCCCCCGGAGACCCCCACCCCGGTCGAGCCCACCGCCTCCCCCACTGCCGTGGAAAGCCGCCTGGCACAGGTCGTCGCGGAGCGGG
>CAYPAZ010000225.1:0-4440 GCA_964408835.1 uncultured Anaerolineaceae bacterium | reverse complement strand
ACCAGGTTGATCACCAACCGCTCAACGGCTGGCACGAGCAGCGCTTCCCGGTAAGCGTCGAGGAACTCGGGCCACGCGTCGCCCGGGTGGAGAGCGATGACCTTCGTTGGGGCCGGTTTCGCCACCAATCGTTACCTCCCGAGAGAGGCCCGCACCGACGGGTCAACTCCTTCGAGTGCGATCCTGAACGTGCGGTCCATCTGCGAGAACGCGGCATCCATCTCCCACGGGGCGCTGGAGACCACGCGTGCGGTGATGTGCGGGTCGCTGAAGAGCGCGATCTCGTAGCCGTGAACGCCGATGACGTGGCCCGTGAACCACTCGCTCTCGGTGCTTGCCAGCCAGACCACCGGTGGGGCGATGTTGTCGGGTGAGGTTTCCGGGTTCTCGTTGCGCATCGAAACGGAGCGGTCAGTCGGGATGGTCCCGGTCATCCGCGTCGCCGCGCGGGGGCTGATGCAGTTCGCCGTGACGCCGTAGCGCGAAAGGGCGTTCGCGCAGGAGTACGTGAAACCGACAATGCCGAGCTTCGCGGCGGCGTAGTTCGGCTGGCCGGGCGCCCCGTAGAGGCCCGACTCGGACGTGAAGTTGATCAGCCGGTAATTGCCTTCGCGGGCCGCTCGCCAGTAGATGGAGGCGAATTTGGTGGTGTTGAAGGTGCCCTTGAGATGGACCGCCAGAACGGCGTCCCAGTCCTCTTCCGCCATGTTGAAGACCATCCGGTCGCGGAGTATGCCCGCCACGTTCACGAGGATGTCCAGGCGTCCGAAGCTGTCCAGCGCCGTCTTCACGAGATGCTCAGCCTCGTCGTGGTCCGCGACGCTGTCGTAACTCGAAGTTGCACGGCCGCCCGCGGCCTTGATGGCCGCAACCACTTCGTCGGCGGGCCGTTCGGTCGTCTCGGTCCCGTCGACGGCCGCGCCGACATCGTTGACAACGACTGCGGCACCCTCGGCGGCCATGATCCGGGCGAGAGCTGCGCCGATCCCCCTCCCGGCGCCGGTGACGATGGCAACCCGCCCATCAAGCTTTCCCATTCATACGGCCTCCCTGGTCGGATGGGGGTGAACATAGCCAGCTCGCTTGTGGTTCGCAACCACCCAGCCGTCCGGAGCACGAGAATCGCAACATCAGCTGGCGTTGACACATGTGATGGCCAAATCCGTAAGATTCGGGCCGGAGGCAGCGACTTGGGCGATGTGACTGTGCGGAAGGACGTCCCCGTGGAAATGCGAGACGGCGTCAGGCTTGCGGCGGACCTGTTCCTGCCCGCGGGCGGGGGCCAGGCGCCGGTGTTGCTTCAGCGGACGGCATACGACAAAACGAGCCAGACAGCGAGCGGGATGCTCAACCCCGTCCGGGCAGCCAGCGAGGGGTACGCGGTCGTGGTGGTGGATTCGCGCGGCCGCTACGCTTCCGAAGGCGAATTCGAACCGTTCTTCTGTGAAATCGAAGACGGCTACGACACCGTGGAGTGGTGCGCGGCGCAGGACTGGTCCGACGGGAACGTCGGGATGTACGGGATGTCGTACGTCGGCGCGACCCAGTGGTTGGCGGCCATCAGCGCACCACCGCACCTGCGAGCGCTCTTCCCTGTGATGACCGCGGCCGACTACTACGACGGCTGGGTCTACCAGGGTGGCGCCTTCTACCTGGCGTTTGTCTCGGCGTGGGTCGCCCAGTTCCTGGCGGCGCCGCACCTGAGCCGGATGGATCTGGCCGCCGAGGAGGTGGCGTCCGAGCAGCGCCGGCTCATGCTTGCGATCGAGAGCCTGGGCCGGAACGTTTCTCACCTGCCGCTCCGGGATCTGCCAATGCTCGCGAAGGACGGATTGGCGCCGTACTTCTTCGAGTGGCTCCAGCACCCTCACCGCGACGCATACTGGGACCGGATCGCGATCCGGTCCCAGCACGAGAAGGTCGCTGTGCCGGCATTCAACGTCGGCGGGTGGCATGACCTGTTTATTGCCGGGCCCGTGCGGAACTTCGCCGGGCTCCAGGAGATTGCAGCCACACAGGAGGCGCGTGAAGGCCAGCGCTTGCTCATGGGCCCATGGACCCACAACTCCCCCTCGATCGCACAGGTGGGCCAGCGGAACTTCGGGTTCGACGCCATGCTGGTGCTGGAGGACCTGCAACTGCGCTGGTTCGACCACTGGCTGCGCGAGCGGGACTCCGGGCTTCTGGACGGACCAGGGGTGCGGTACTACGCCATGAATGGCGGGTGGCGCCACGCCGGGGTGTGGCCGCCCGCCGGGACTGAATTCGTCCCACTGTTCCTGTCCAGCGGCGGCCGGGCGAACAGCCTGGAGGGGGACGGTGTCCTGGGTTGGGACCCGCCGGCCGATGGCCTGCCTCCCGATCGCTTCGCCTATGACCCGATGAACCCCGTCCGGCCAGCGGGACCGGCGGGGATCTTCGATCAGCGCAAGGTGGAGGCGCGGGAGGATGTCCTGGTGTACACCTCGTCGGCGTTGGACGCCCCGCTCGAGATTGCGGGTCCCGTCCGGCTCGTGCTCCACGCCGCGAGCTCTGCGCCGGACACGGACATCTACGCCAGGCTCGTGGATGTGGCTCCCGACGGGTATGCCGCGAACGTGTGCGATGGCATCATCCGCGCCCGGTTCCGAACTTCGGACCGGGAGCCTTCCCCGCTGGAGCCAGGCGCGCCTTTCGAGCTGACGGTGGACATGCTGGAGACAGCGAACGTCTTCCGGGCCGGGCACCGAGTCCGGCTCGAGGTCACAAGCAGCTGCTTCCCGAAGTTCGACCGCAATCCGAACACCGGTGAGTGGGAGAGTCTCTCAGGCGAGACACAGGTTGCTGAGCAGCAGGTGTTCCACGACGCGGGCCATCCGTCTCATCTGCTGTTGCCGGTGTCCCGCGACGTTCGGATTGAATCCGACGTTTCGACATGAGTTGCCAAATGCAATCAGAACTCGCGAAGACGTTGCGGTTGACAACTCAGTTGGCGCGGGGGTAGCGTCACTCGCCGGAGGTTTCTGATGAAGCTGTCTCTGTTCTACGAGCTGACGACGGACGATCCCGATGTGCCAGGAGCGGTCCAGCAGAGATTCAACGAAGCGCTGGAGCAATGTGCCCTGGCCGATGAGGTCGGCTTCACCGGGGTGTGGGCGGTCGAGCACCACTTCCTGCCGGGCTACTCGAGCATGTCCTGCCCCGAGATGTTCCTGGCGGCCGTTTCGCAGCGCACGAAGCAGCTTCGGCTCGGCCACGCGATCATGCACCTGCCCTACAAGATCAATAACCCGATCCGAGCAGCCGAACGCGTGGCGACGCTCGATATCCTGAGCAATGGGCGCGTGGAGTTCGGCGGCGGAAGGGCGACCTCGCAAGAAGAACTCGGAGGGTTCGACGTCGATCCCGCGGATACCCAGAAGCAGTGGGCCGAGGCGCTGGAGATCATCCCGCGGATGTGGATGGAAGACTGGTTCGAGTACGAGAGCGACCTGATCAACATCCCGCGGCGGCGGATCACCCCGAAGCCGGTGCAGCAGCCGCACCCGCCGATGTGGGTGGCTTCGACTCAGCCCTCCAGCATCCAGTTCGCGGGTGAGCACGGTCTCGGTGTGCTCGGGTTCGGGATCAGCGACATCAACAGCAACGACTACGTGAAGATGTACCGGGAGGCGCTCAAGAACGCGAACCCCGTCGGTGGGGTGATCAACGACCGCTTTGCGGTCTTGCGGATCGCGCTTTGCTGTCCCACCGATGCGGAGGCGCTTGAGATCCAGGAATACAACTACCGGCTGTTCCAGCAGCAAGTGGGTGGGCTCTTCGCGCCATGGATCGAAGGCACGCCGCCGCCGACGTACGAGTACATCATCGAAAACTTCAAACGACAGATGGCCCTGGGGCAGACCCACACCATGGAAGAGCTGGTGGAACTCGGGCAGGCATGCATCGGTAGCCCGGAGACGTGCGCGCGAGCGATCAACTCCCTCGTCGATGCCGGCGTCGATGAGGTGATGTTGTTCATGCAGGGCGCGCGCACACCCCACGAGAAGATCCTTGACTCCATCCGGCTGTTCGCCACGGAAGTCGCGCCGCGACTCAAGCAGCCGGCCACCGCGGCATCCGCCTGACGCGGGGCATCCGCCCGCATCCCCTCCCCCGCCACTCGCTCCTGGCGAGTGGCGGGGCCTGTTTTCCGGAGGACCCGACATGAGCCAGGACGAAGCGGTGCTGCTCGAACGGGACGGCGCCGTGGCCGTGGTCAGCTTCAACCGGCCAGACAAGCTGAATGCGGTCGGCGGCGGGACACTCGACCGTCTGCGAGAGCTGGAAGACATCATCATGGGTGAGTCGGGCATCCGCGCGGTGGTCCTCACCGGGAAAGGACGGGCCTTCTGCGCCGGCGCCGACCTCAGCGGCGGGCCCGAAGCGCAGTCGGACCCGGTCAACATGCGGGAGCGGTTT
>CAYPAZ010000224.1:0-4441 GCA_964408835.1 uncultured Anaerolineaceae bacterium | reverse complement strand
GCATGGGGTTCAGGATGCCGGAGACGGGTGCTACGAAGTAGGAGTGGACCCCTGGGGCAGCGCCGGGCGCGACTACGGGAGGCGTCAGCCGCCGCGAAAGCGGGCGACGGCAACGGCGAAGCCGGCAGCCCAGGCATCGAGGCGTTCGACCAGCTCGGTGGGCGGGAGCTCGACTTCGAGCGGCCAGAGCTTGTCGATGCCGGCGACGAACAGGTCGGAGGCGGGGAGGTGGCCGCCCAGGAGGCGGAGGACGTTGCCGAGCGCGACAGCGGCGGGCTGGCCAGTGATGGTCGATGCGCCGACCACCCCGTGGAGCGTGCCGCGGACGGTATCGAAGCCGAAGTAGTCGAGGGCGTTCTTGAGCGTGCCCGGGAGCTGGTTGTGGTAGGTAGGCGTGACCCAGGCGGTTGCATCGTGGGTAAGGAGAGAGCCGCGCCACTCCGCGACGACGGGCGGAGCGGCTTCGGCATCGAGGGAGCCGTAGAGCGGGAGGAGGCCGAGGTCGAACGTGTCAACGCTGTGGCCGGCGTCGCGGAGGCGGGCCGCGAGGAGATGGGCGACGCGCTTCGACCGCGACCGGGAACGGATGGCGCCGGCGACGACCATAAGGTTGAGAGCCTCGGGCATGGCGGGAACCGTACAGGGGCGGTGCCGCGGATGCCACGATCCCTGGAGCTCCCGGCCAGGAGGGGGAGAGGAGGCCGGGAGCTCCGCGGGGCTCGGTCAGGCGCGCCAGCGCATGGCGACTGATGCCGCGGCGATAGAGGCGGCGCTGAACGCGGCCATGATGCCCATGGACTTCGCCAGCGGCATCGCGGGGAGGTCCGTGAGGGTGGCGCGCATGGCGTCTGCGGCGTAGGTCGGGGGCAGGTAGTCGGCGGTCACCTGCAGGAACTGCGGCAGCTGCGATGCGGGGATCAGTACCGGCGCGAAGAAGACCACATAGAAGATGAGCAGCTGGGTGATGGCGTTGGTCAGCTGCAGGTGCGGCGAAAGCACCGCCATCGCGACTCCCGCCCCGGCGAGCGATAGCACCGCGAGCAGGACGACGGGGAGGACCATGGGGTCGACGCTGAGCGAGAGGTCGTAGCGCCAGGCCCCGAGGATGATGGCGAAGATGATGCCAGGGATGGACTGGATGAGGACGACGGTGATGTTGGAGAGAAGGTAGGCCTCGCGGCTCAGGGGAAGGCTGCGGAAGTAGTCCAGGCGTCCCTCGAACTTCGCCTGGGCAATGAGCTGCGGGGCGCCAACGAGGCCTATCACGATCATCGACTGGGTGGCCGCTCCGATGGTGATGTACAGCGCCGAGGCATTCGAGATGTCGGGGATGAGGTAGCCGAAGCCGAGGACGATGCCCACGCTGAACGCGATCTGGACGATGCCGATGAACCAGACGTAGTCGCGGTTCATGAGCAGGCCGAGCCGGGTGAGGACCAGGTAATCGCGGATGGGTTTCATGCGGGGACCTCTTCCGGGACCGCGCCGACGACGGCGTTGTAGATGTCATCGAGGGAGGGTGGGCCGATGCGGTAATCGGCGACGAGCCCGGCTTCACGCAGGCCGCCGACCCAATGGGCGACGGGGCCGAGGTCATGTTCGTCGAACAGATATCGGCCGGGCATCGCAGGGTCGGGGGCGAGGGCCGGGTGGGCGGTGAATTCGCCGGTGGTGGTGACTTCGAGCCGCATCCGGTCTGAGACGATTCCGCGAAGGGCCCTGGTGGTCCCTTCGCGGAGGATGCGCCCGCGGTCGATGATGGCAAAGCGGTCGAGGACGCGCTCGGCTTCGGAGAGGTTGTGGGTGACGAGGAGGACGGTGGTCTCGCCGGCGCCGAGTTCGGCGACCATGCTCCAGAGCATCTGGCGCCGGACGGGGTCGACATCGTTCGTGGGCTCATCCAGGACGACGAGGCGGGGGTTGGAGACGACGGCGGCGGCGAAGCCGGCCAGGCGCCGGACGCCGCCGGAGGTGGACATCATCTTCGTGTGCCGGAATTCGCCAAGTTCGAGCCGTTCGACCAGGGAGTCGGTACGTAGTCGGGCGTCGTCGCGGCTGAGGCCATGGAGCAGGCCGACGTGGTAGATGAACTCATCGACGTGGATGGAGTCCATGGTGGCCTGGGCCTGCGGAAGAAAGCCGATGACTCGGCGGCCGTACCCGGGGTCTGCGACGAGGTCAACGCCGTGGAGGACGATGGAGCCGGCGGTGGGCTTGAGGAGCCCGAGCACCTGGCGGACGAGAGTGGTCTTACCGGCGCCGTTGGGGCCGAGGAGGCCGTAGATCTCGCCGGGTTCGATGGCGAGCGAGAGTGCGTCGTTAGCGACGACGCCGTTGCGGTAGCGCTTGGTGAGTTGGATGACTTCGAGGAACGCCATCGGCGCGGCCTCCGGTGTGAGTTCTCGGCAGTTTGTCGAACTGAATATCGAAAGTCAAGCTTGAGCTTGAGATTTTTAAACTTGACCTTCGCCACAGACATATCCATGGGACCTGTGACGTTGGCAGAGCTTGGGGGTGATCAGCCGGAGGTGCGGGTAGATAGGCCCGAAAATCAGCCACATAGATTCCGAAAATCAGCCACTAAGTGGCCGAGAATCAGCCATCAGGTGGTTGAAAATCAGCCACCTCCGCAGTACGATACGGCGGTGTACAGGAGAAACGTCGCCACGGAGCTCGCGACCGCGATGGCTGATACCCCGATCAGCCTCCTCGCCGGGGCTCGGCAATCGGGCAAGTCTACGTTCGCCGCCAATCTGGGCCCACAGTTCACCTACCTGACACTCGATGACGCGGCCACCCGGTCCGCCGCCGCACGAGACCCGCAGGGCTTCGTCGCGGGTCTCGTACGGCCGGCAGTCATTGACGAGATCCAGCGGGTGCCGGCCCTGTTCCTTGCGCTGAAGACGGTCGTGGATGCAGACCGCCGCCCGGGGAGCTTCATCCTGACCGGCTCGGCCGACATCATGTTGCTCCCCGAAGCGTCCGAGTCGCTCGCGGGCCGGATGGAGGTGCATGCGCTCTGGCCCCTCTCACAGGGTGAAGTAGAAGGCGTGCAGGAGGGGTTTATCGACGCGCTGTTCGACGAGGCTCCGCCAACCCTGGCACCCTCCAGTTCGACCCGGGAGCACCTCTTCGCGCGGGCATGGGACGGGGGCTACCCGGAGGTCGTCGCACGCGCCGAGCGTTCCCGCAAGACTGCGTGGTTCCGCAGCTATGCGACCACGATGCTGCAGCGGGACATTCGCGACCTTGCCAACATCGAGGCCATCGCGGACCTTCCGCGGTTGCTGCGCATCATCGCAGCGCGGACGGGATCGACCTTCAACTTCGCGGACATTTCGCGGGAGATGCGTATCCCGCAGACGACGCTGAAGCGGTACGTCTCCCTCCTCCAGGCGACGTTTCTCCTGCAGCCATTGCAGCCGTGGTTGAACAACCGGACCGAGCGCGTCGTGCGGTCGCCGAAGATCTTGTTGAATGACTCGGGCCTGCTTGCGTACCTCCTCGGGGCGAGCCTGGAGGGCCAGCTGCTCGCGCCCACCCTGACGGGCCCGATCGTTGAGACGTTCGCGATTTCGGAGGTACGCAAGCAGTGTGGTTGGAGCGCGACGCGGCCGGACGCCTGGTTCTTCCGGCTCTACGAGGGCGGTGAGGTAGACCTGGTGCTGGAGGCTCCCGACGGCCGGGTGGTGGGGATCGAGGTGAAGGCGACGGTTGGGCTTTCGCGAAAGGACGGGAAGGGGCTGGAGGCGTTCCGGCAGGCCGCCGGGGACCGGTTCCATCGCGGAGTCATCCTGTACGCCGGGCAGCAGCTGCTGCCGTTTGGGGAGCGGACGTGGGCGATGCCGATGGACGCGTTGTGGCGGCTGGGGGCGGGGCCTCAGCCGGATGTGCGGTTCCCCGTGCTCGGAGTGATGCCTACTTGAACCGGTAGGTGATGCGACCTCGGGTCAGGTCGTAGGGCGACAACTCGACCAGCACCCGGTCGCCCGTGAGGATCTTGATGTAGTTCCTGCGCACCCGCCCGCTGATGTGGGCGAGGACCTCGTGTCCGTTCGCCAGCTCGACCCGGAACATCGCGTTCGGGAGCGGGTGGGTGACGATCCCCTCGACTTCGATTGCGTCCTTCTTCGCCATTCGGCCTCCGTTGCCTGTGTTCCCCCGGCAGGGGATGTATCGCTAGTTTAGCAGAGATGTCAGGAATCAGATGTCAGAGGTCAGAAGTCAGACGTCAGGTCACAGACTTGCGCCAGCTTCCGGCTGGCGACTCAAGACTGGCGACTCACGACTATCGAGAAGCTGACGGGTGAGCGCGGCGTGGCCTTCGTGTTCCGACATGTGGCGGGCGATGGTGAGGAGCAGCTGGCCGCCGGTCATGGGGCCGCGGCGGGGGTGGACGAAGCTGGCATCGAGCACGGCGGGTGGGAGGGCTGCGGCGAGC
>CAYPAZ010000223.1:0-4464 GCA_964408835.1 uncultured Anaerolineaceae bacterium | reverse complement strand
CCTGGGCGTGTCGATGGTCAGGTATCCGAGGTGTGGGTCGACGAGCCGCCCACCCATCCGCGCGCCGAGATGGCGCACCAGCCCGGCGCGCGTCACGCAAGACCGGGGGTCGACCAGGAACCGGCCAACTACCACGGGCTCCGGCGCGCACTCGGCGTGCGCGGAGTCGATCTCATGCCCACCTGGCAGGCGCACTGCACGCCTGAGCCCCGCCCGCGCGTCGCCCCCAACCCAGAGCGCTGCCTCACGGAGGCTCGACCCGAGTTCCACCACTTCCATCTCCGCGTCCTCGGGCACGAGCGAGTTCGGGATCCCCGGCGCCGCTTTCACGCACCCCGCCAGCCCCTCTCGCGCGAGCCTCAACGCAGCGTCGAGTGGTGGCGAGTAGTCCTCCGGCTTCGAGCCCCGGCGGGGCCCGGACCGTCGCGAAGGGTCGACGAACACGAATGCCGGAGCCAGCCTGAGTGGCGGCCGGGTGGCATCCCCCTGCACCACCCGGGCCTCCGGGACGTTGGAAGCCGCGAGCATCGCGGTGACCGGTTCGCGTTCCATGCCAACCGTCGCAGCACCCGTCGTCGCGAGCGCCCGCAGATCGCTCCCCACCCCGCAGGTGAGGTCGATAACGGTCGGCAACTCCAGCCCCGCCACCCGCACCGCCCGCCGCGCGGCGACGAGGTGGTGGGTCATCATCTGCGCACCCTCAGGGGTCAGGAGCAGCGAGGGGCCGGGGCCGAGCCGCTCCACCGCCTTCGCCCGCAGGGAGACCTGGAGGGAGAGAGCCGCCGCTTCCTTTGCGGGGTACCGCCGCCGAAACCACTCCACCATTCTTCCCAGCGGCAGCTCGCGCACCCCTCCCGGGACTCCGGCCAGCGCCGCGAGCCCCGCGGGGGACACCAGGTAGCGCGCGTCTTCGATGTCCACACCGCGAGTCTAGGCGACGCGGTGGTATCGTCGCGCGATGGCTGCGGTGCTCTGCCTCGACTTTGATGACACCCTTGTGCTGGACAACACCATGCGCCAGGTCATGGAGAAGTTCGCCCCACCGGAGTGGCGGGAGTTGGAGGCGGACTACCATGCGGGGAACCTCTCCGTGGAGCAGTACAACGCCGCCGCGCTCGACCTCGTCGAGGCTCCCCGCGAGGCGATCGAAGCCTACGTGGCGTCCGTCGCCCGCCCCCGGCCCGGCGCGGTCGAGCTCCTGGACTGGGCAACCTGGCATGGATGGCAGCCTATCGTCGTCAGCAACGGCTACGACCTGTACATCGACCCTGTCCTCGCGAACATGGGCTTCGACCGGGTCATCCGTCATGCGGGCCGGGCGGCGAGCGGCTACCGTTGGCGCGTCCGCTACTTCAGTCCCCGCGGCATCGAGGTCCAGGAGCGCTTCAAGGTCGCCTACGCCTCCGCGTTCCAGCAGGCTGGCGACTTCGTCGCCTACGTCGGCGATGGTGCCTCAGATGTCGGTGCCGCGCGGCTCGCCCAGGCCGTCTTCCTCCGCGACACGCTCTGGGAGCGGTTGAGCGCCGACCATCCCCGCATCTACCCTTTCGAGACCCTGCACGATGTCGTCGCCGTGCTCGACAAGGAGGCCGAAGCCTGGCTCGCATCCTTCTCCTCTACGACAGCCGCGGAGGCCTAGTCGAAGAACTCGCCGATGCGATCGAGGAAGGCATCATCGAAGGCGGTGCGGAGTGTGTGCGCCGCCGCATCGAGGACGCCACCATCGAGGAAGCCATCGCCTGCCATGGCCTGGTCCTTGGCTCGCCTAACTGGAGCGGCATGACCGGGAAGCTGAAGGAGTGGTGGGACTACTCCGGCGACCGCTGGGAGTCGGGCGAACTCGCCGGGAAGGTAGCAGCCGCGTTCACCGCCGGCTGGTCCCGCTCTGGAGGCACTGAGGCCACACTGCTCCAGCTGCTCCACCTGCTGTTCGCCCACGGCATGGTGATCGTCGGCCTTCCATGGAGCGAGACGATGCGCCGCTCCGGCTCGTACTACGGCGCAACCGCCCACGGCACCGTCACCGATGACGACCGTGCCCAGGCTCGCGCTCTCGGCAAGCGCGTGGCCGAGGTCTCCTCCCTCCTGCACCCGTGACCGACACCCCTCCCGGGCTCTGCCCGTCCTGCGTGCATGTACGCGTCGTCCGGTCGCGCCGCTCCACGTTCCTTCGGTGCGCACTCTCCGACTCCGACCCGCGCTTCCCGAAGTACCCGCCATTGCCCGTCCTCGAATGCCCCGGTTACGAAGCCGACGCCAGCCCCGAGCGGGGTGCCTGACCCCTCACCCCTGCCCCACCAGCGCGAGCACCTCCTGCGCACACCCCCACGCCAGCGTGTAGCCCGCCCCTCCGTGCCCGTAGTTGTGGATCACCCGCCCCTCCCGCTCCACGCGTACCGACTTCCGGCCCGGCCGCAGTCCCGATTTGTCACGCAGCACACGCCCCGGCTGGTACCCTGCTTCCCTGCACATCGACAGGATCGCCTCCCGCAGCTCTTCCCCCGGCGTGAGCTCGAAATCGTCCCCGCAGTCGGTCGCGCAACCACCGAGCACGACCTCCCCCCGCCGCGGGATCGCGTAGAAGATCGCCTCCGCGAATCGCTCGTCTGAAAGCGCCGTCTTCGGGTCCAGCGTGCCTCCCTCCACGATCACCGTCTGGCCGTAGATCGCCTGCAGGTCATCGTCGTCGCAAAGCCGTCGCGCCCCCAGCCCCGTGCAGTTCACCACGAGATCCCCCGGCACGTCCTCCAGGCTCGCCACCTCAGCTCGCTCCACTGGCGAGCTCAGCTGCGATTCCAGCCACGGCAGGTGAATCGCCGGCTCCACCCGCGGCGCCGAAAATCGCCATGCCGAGGGTGACGGGTACGGAATCCCCGAAGTGATGTACTTCAGATCGTCGACACTCTCCGCCCACCACGGCACCGCGTCGTCGTCCACGCATTCGTACAGTGTCAGGACATCAACCCCGGCCTCCGGGGTTGACCGGGCCAGCGCAACCAGGTGCTCTCGTGTCTGCCGCGCCCAGCGATTGACCCGGTCCGGCGGGTCGCACCTGAACGGGTACCAGACCGCCCCCGCCGCACCTGATGTGGTGTCCACCCCCTTCTCGCGTGCGATAACCCGGACTTCATGCCCTGCCCGCTGGAGCACGACAGCCGTTGTCAGTCCTGAGACTCCCGCGCCGACGACAGTCACTCGCATTCCCGAAGGATAAGCACGTCAGCCTTCGACGGTCACCCGCATCGGGCTCCAGCGCCCAATCACTCCCTGCCCATGGCAGCTCACAGACTTCCCGTCGACGATGTCGACCTCAGACATGAGCCCGAGCGCCGCGATGAACCCGGTGATCTTGTCAGGCACGTTTTCGTATCGGTCGACCACACGCCCATCAGCTTCGAACTCCACCGTATCCGCACCCTGGTCGTAGGTAATCCGGTAGGCGTGCTCCTGCCCCTGAGACGTCGGAAGGTCCGGCAACTCATGAAAGATGCAGAACGCCTTCGCTTCGCCCGTATCTGGAAGGGTCACGCCGGGGAACGGTAGGCGACCGTACACGGTCGCCACCGTGTCGCCGCTCGTGAAGAAGTCCAGCGCCCACCCCGTGCCGAAGTCCAGCAGGTTCCACGAGACGTAGCCGTCGTACAGGTTCCCGGGCTGAGTAGCGACAGTCCGCGCGGCCACCTGGATCTCGAACGTGATGCGCCCGCCCTCCGGCACCTCGAACCGCTGCTTCGAAAAGTACATATGCTTCGCGTTGTCGAGGATCTGCACGTGGTCGTTCGAGCGCGTGTATGGCACCGCTGCCACCTGCAGCCACCCATTCCTCACGAGCACCACCGCGTTGGGCTCCCGGTACTGCCAGGAGTTCCCACCTCCGAGTTCGAACCCGCCGATCTGCCACTGGCTGTCTGGTTCGAGAATGCGGTGGAAGTCGCCGACGACGAGCTGCATGGTGCCGGGGGAAGTAGCGCTACTGGTCATGCCCCGCAGGATACCGGGGCGGCGGGCATCTGGAATGTGAGCGGGCTGCGCGGCTCAAGACCGGCGCGCACGCTCACGCCGGAAACCGGGGCCTCGAGAGCCGTGGCCGACCGAGAGAATCCTCACCTTGGTCGGCGTCACCTTGTAGATCACAATGTGCCCGGTTCCGCTGAGCACTAGCCGGTGTACGCCCTCGAACCCGGCTAGCCGTGGTTCCAGATGAGGGAATTCCTGGATTGTCACGAGCGCCTTCTCTGGGGAATCGGCGAACCGTTCAGCCAGCGAAACCGAGGTCTCCAGCAGGTGTGCTACCTCATCGTCGAGGTCGGCTGCTGCGCCCGGGCTGTACTCAACGGCGCGCGGCACGGATCCGCTTCCACATCCGTTCCGAAACGACCTCCGGTGCTCACCCGCCCCGGAGCACGACGCCCAGCTCTCGTTCCAGCCGCTTGAGGATGCCCGCCTGCACCTTGGCGATATCTT
>CAYPAZ010000222.1:0-4483 GCA_964408835.1 uncultured Anaerolineaceae bacterium | reverse complement strand
GGAGCGCAGAGGGTCGCGTTCTCGGGCGCGGCGCGCGCGCTGGGGGCGTTGCTCATCGTGTTTGCGGCGAGGCTGGTGGTGGACGGGATCCGGGCGATCTGAGTCGCTGCAATGCAGCGAATGCATGCAATGCCTGCAGTGCTGCTACACTAGGATCATGGTTGCGATAACGATCAGGAACGTACCGGAAGAGGTGCGGAACGAGCTTGCCGCGCGTGCGGCGAAGCGTGGGCAGTCGTTGCAGGAGTATCTGTTGCGGGAACTCGGGGCGATAGCCTCGAGAGAACCGCTCGATGACTGGCTGACGCGTGTGCGAGTTCGTGCGACGGAGGGCGGCAGCGATGGCGTGACGGTCGGTTCGATCCTCCAAGCACTCGACGAAGCTCGCAGGTGACGCAGGCGCAGACATCGTACGTGGTGGCGGACGCCTCCGCCGTGGTGGGGGTTCTGCTGGAGGGCAGCCGTGGGGGGGACTGGGCAGCGAGCCAGCTTCGCGGCTCAGTCCTTGCGGCTCCTCACTTGATGCCGTTCGAGGTCGCGCACGTCCTGCGGCGGCATGAAGCGATGGCCGTGGCGACGCGCCAGAAGGTGGAGGCTGCTTACCGCGGACTCCAGGACCTGCCGGTCATGCACCTTCCGTTCGCGCTCGTCGCGGAGAGGGTATGGGAGTTGCGGGAAAACCTGTCTGCATATGACGCGTCGTATGTGGCGTTGGCCGAACTACTCACGGCTCCACTCGTGACGCTGGACAGCCGGATCGCGCGGTCGCCGCTGGTGGGCTGCGAGGTCATCGCCTACCCGGGCGACTGAGCGGATCTACCAGCGCTCCCAGTGGACGAGTTCGTCAAGCGCGAGGCGTTGGCGGCCGCCGTGGATGGAGTGGGCGGGGTCGGGATAGCCCATAGTGAGGACGATAGCGACAACGTGGTCATCCGGGAGCCCGAGGGTCTTACGCGCGCAATCGGCATCGTGCATGGAGGTCGGGCAACTGGTGATGCCCTCCGCCCAGGCTGCGACCATCATGTTCTGGGCCGCGCGCCCGGCGTCGAACTGTCCGCCGCCGGGCGTGAGGACGACGGCGATGGCGGCCGCGCAGGCGGGCATGTGCTTCGCGAACTGGCCACACTCTGCCAGCTCCGCCTTTCGAGCCGGCTCCCGGAGCACCACGAAGCGCACCGGCTGTGTGTTCTTCGAGGAGCCAGCCATCCGGCCCGCCTGCAGGATCCGCTGGAGGACCTCGTCGGGGATGGGCTTATCGAGGTAGGTGCGCGAGTCGCGCTTGCCGATGATGGCGTCGTAGGCGGTGAGCAAAGGGGTGTCCTCCATTGCGGACTTTACAGGGGGGCTTCCCGGCGTGGCGTAGAATAGCCATCGTGCGCGAGGTTCGCGAGGCCGGGAGTGACCCCTCCTTCTTGCTGAAGGCACTTGGCGAAGCTTCGGGTGAGCTTCGAAGGCAGATCTATGGGCTGAGCCGAAGGGACCTGCGGCGCCGGGGCCCGGGATTCGATGAGGACTGGTCGTTGCTCGCCATCGCATTCCATATGCGCGAGGCCGAGCGCGGGTTCCTGCGGCAGCTGACCTCGATGCTGACGGAGCACGAGCCGGAGATACCCCACGTCGACGTCGACGACATCCCGTTCGAGGAGGACTGGCGCGACGCGGACGAGGACGAGCTGCTGGAAGAGTTCCATTACCTTCGCCGCCGCACGAGCTACCTGCTGTGGGACCTTCCGTCGTCTGACTGGGAGCGAGGCGGGCTGCATCCGTACCGGGGACGGGTGACCGTCATCCAGCTGGCGCGAGAGATCTACCAGCACGACCTGGAGCACCTCTGGCAATCGCAGCGAATGCTCGAAGCGGCCGCGGGAGCGCGGGCCTGATACCGCTCGTCCGGTTCGTCCCCGGGGTGCCGGCCTCTCCAGGGGCAGACCCCTTGGCGCTGCTGACCGTTTACCTCGGGGGGGACCTGGATGCCCTTGCGGTGGCCACGGCTGCCTGCGGGCTGGGGTTCGAACGGGAAGGAGAGGCGGGCCGCGTCGTAGGGTCACATACTCAGCTCCTGGGGCTCGCTGACGAGCTCGCGGAGCGGGGGCTGGCGCTCGAGACGGCGCTTCGGGGGGCGCTGGAACCGATCCGGTCGTGGGTGCTCAGGACTCGCACGCTGGAGCTGGACCGGCCGCGGGTGATGGGCATCGTGAACCTCACAACGGACTCGTTTTCCGGCGACGGCGTGGGGGCGGATACGGGGGCGGCGCTCCGGAGGGCGGAGGAACTGCGGGCTGCAGGCGCGGACATCATCGATGTAGGGGCAGAGACGGCGCGAGCCGACCGCCCGGTGATGGAAGAGGGGGAAGAGTCACTTCTGCTGGGCGCGGCGGTGAGCGCACTCACCAGGGAAGGACACATCGTCTCCGCGGATACGTACAAGCCGGCAGTCGCGCGGGCCGCGGTGGATTCGGGCGCCGAGATCGTGAATGACATCTCGGGGCTGACGGCGGGGAACGGAGCGGCACTGGCCGCCGCGAGGGCCGGTGCGGGGTACGTCCTGAACTACAGCTACAGCGTGCCGAAGAAGAGGCCCGGCAGGCCCCCTGAGTACCAGGACGTGGTGGCCGAGACGCTGATGTGGGCGTTCGAGCGGTTGGAGGCACTGGCCGGGGCTGGTGTAGCCCGGGAGCGGATCGTGCTGGACCCCGGGATCGCGTTTGGGAAGAGCCACGACGAGGATGTCCAGGTGCTGCGGCGCATCGGCGAGTTCACCTCGACCGGGCAGCCGTTGCTGCTGGCTCACTCGCGCAAGAACTTCATCGGGAGCGTGACGGGGCTAGGCCCGGCGGACCGGGACCTGGAGACGCATGTCGCGAGTGCGCTGGCCTACGCGCAGGGGGTAAGGGTGTTCAGGGTGCACGATGTCGCTGGCACCCGGCGGGCGCTCGAAATGGCGGCGGCGATCCTGGACGCCGAACCGGGGGCCTTTGCTGCAGGGCGAGGGAGCTGGCCGTGGCGAGAGGGAGCTTCGGCGGACCACATGACCCGGGAGGCGCCCGATAAGCCCGCTCCCGAGGGGCAGCGGTGGTGAGTTAGCGGGGATTCTCGATGAGCTGGGCGGAGGGGAGCGTGCCGGAACCGGGGATATGCCAGCTGGCCTCCCAGCGGACATCTTTGGTCAGGGTGCCGGCGAAGCTGCCGTCGCGGGAGAGGATCCAGAGTTCGCCGCCGTCGTAGCCGAGGAGGATCCATTCGCCGTCGGGGGACCAGGTGACGAGGTAGGGCGAGCGATGGTCGGGGACATCGAACTCGCGAATCTGGCGGGGCCGGCCATCGGTTCCGACGACGAGGATTTCGCCGCCGTACTCGACGATGAGACGCTCACCGAGCGGCGACTCGAAGTCGGGTCCATCAATGACGAGGCTGTTAGCGGTGAAAGTTTCGACGCCAGTGGCAATATCCACGCGGACGAGCACTGGCGCAGAGCCCGTGAAGCTGACGTAGCCGATGGTGTTGGCATCGAGCCAGGTGATCTGACCGACGGAATCGCGGCAGAGCAGTTCGCGGCGGGATTCTCCGGAAGCGTCGGCAATAATGATGCAGCTGTCTTCATCGACGTAGGCGATTTGGCCGGGGATGGCGGGGTTGGGGTTGTCGCGGAGGGACGGGGGCGACGGATGGTGGCGGCCGATGTCGAGCAACACGATCGCGAGCGCGGAGAGGAGAACCAACGCACCAAGGATGGCTCCAATGAAGATACGGTCTTTCACGCTGGCTGCCCCCGGCGGTGGAGCTTATTGCCGTAGCGAGCGAGCAGGAGGACGGTGGCGATAAGGATGGCGCCGGTGAGCATGAGGACGACCGGAGCCCCGATCTCATCCTCGAAGTGTTCGAACATGAACCAGACGAGGCCGACGAAGGCGCCGAGGACACCGACGATCATGTAGGCGAACCGGCCGCGGAACAGGCTCAGGGCGACGAGACCGGCGGCGACGGCGAAGAAGAGGGTCTCGGCCCAGGCGGAACCGTCGTCCACCATAGCCTCGAAGGCACCGCCCATCGCGAGCGCCGCGAACAGGAAGCGGGACGTGGCGCCCGGCTCGAATCTGCCGGTATCCGCGAGCGCCAGGCCGGCTGCGCCGAGGAGGAGGGCCGTGACGCCAGCGACCTCGGCGTTGAATGGGTCGGCCCAGGCGCCGGCGCCTTGCGCGAGCATGAAGAGGCTGCCGACCACCCCCACGACCTGAGGATGGCTGGGCTGGATGACCCAGAGGGGGATAGCCGCTGCAAGCGCCACCAGGCCGACATAGAGCGCGATGTTGTTGTCGTTCGCGTCGTATTCGCTGCCAACGACCGCCGTGGTGCCGGCGGCGAGGGCGACGGCGACGAGCCAGGCGACCGTGGCTGCGCGGGCGACTTCCGGGCGGCCGGAGGCGCGCATGCCGAAGCCGGCGAGGAGGGCGAGGAGGAATTTCTTCATTCAAGTTCTAGAAAT
>CAYPAZ010000221.1:0-4510 GCA_964408835.1 uncultured Anaerolineaceae bacterium | reverse complement strand
GCCATCCGCCCCGAACCTCCCATCCCCGTCCCCCGCGTCGCGGCCGTCGTCTGCGCCCGGAACGAGGAGGCGGTCGTCCGCACCATCGTCACCGGCCTGGCCGCGCAAGATTACCCGCGCGACCACTACGAGGTGTTCGTCGCGGCCCACAACTGCACGGACGACACGGCCAGCGTCGCCGCGCGCACCGGCGCCCACATCATCGAGCTCCAGACTCCGCGCCCGGGCAAAGCGCTCGCCATCAACGCCGCCCTCGATGTCATTGGCACGGACTGGGACCTCGTCGGCATCTTCGATGCCGATTCGCGCGTCCCCCCGGGGCTTCTCGCCACCGTCACCGCCGCCTGGGATGGCCGGAGCATCCTCCAGGTC
Source organism: uncultured Anaerolineaceae bacterium (assembly GCA_964408835.1). Classification (GTDB taxonomy): domain Bacteria; phylum Chloroflexota; class Dehalococcoidia; order Tepidiformales; family Tepidiformaceae; genus CAYPAZ01. The sequence continues at coordinate 4,138 of CAYPAZ010000221.1, read as the reverse complement.
GAGACCGTACCCCACGATGTCGGCGACTGGGTGGGAAGCGGCTACGGGCTCGGCCGCCGGGCCCGAAACCTGTTCTGGTGGCGCCCACGTGAGGCGCTCGGCATGGGCACCACCATCAGCGGCACCGGGTACTTCGCTTCGCCCGCGCTTCTCCGCGAGCTCCTCGCCGACACCCGCACCGTGACCGAGGACCTGGAGGCCACGGCCCGCCTCTACGCCCGCGGCGGCCGCGTCGCATACACCTCCTCCACCTACGTCCAGGTCGAAGAGGCACACTCGCTCCCGGCCTCGATGCGCCAGCGGCTCCGCTGGGTGCGCGGCCACCTCTCGGTCGTGCGCTGGTACTGGCCCGGCCTCGCCCGTCGCGGGCTCAAGGGCGACACCGGCGCGGTCGATATGGCCGTGTACCTCATCTCACCCACGCGCATGCTCACCCGCCTCGCCGTCAGCGGTGCGCTCGTGCTCTCGGTGTTCCGGGTGCCCGGCGCGCTGCCGGCGCCCCTTGTGGCGCTGGCGTTCGGAGGCGAATGGGGCCTGCCCGTCGGGATCGCCATCCGGGAGCGGCTCATCTCTCCCACTCCGCGCGGGCTCGCGCTGGCGTTCCGGCACTCTGTGCTGAGCCTGCTCTGGTTCCCCATTGGGCTGTGGGGCCTCGTCTCGTTGCGAGACTCCTCCTGGCACCCGACCCCCCGCGTCGCCAGCTCAGCCGACCCCGACGGTGCGGTCCGTGCCTCCTAGCTCGACCTCCGTGGAGGAGCTGCGGCGCGCCATCTGGTTCGGTATCGGCGCCGCCCTCCTCGCGCTCATCTGGTTCTTCGGGATCGGCTGGCGTGGGCGAATCTGGGACCAGCCCATGGAAGTCGCGGTCGATGGCGGGCTCCCGCTCATCTTCGGCTTCAACGTCGATGACCTCCTTCTCACCTTCTTCATCATCGCCGGCGCCACGATTTGCTACGCCCTCTGCCTTCGAGCCCTCCATCGTGGCTTCCCGCGCGCCCTCACCGCGGTGGTACTCGCGACGGCCCTCGCCTGTGCAGCCCTCATCCCCTCCAGCCTGCTGACGACTCCCGATGCCGCCCACCTTGCCGCCGATGTGCGCACGCTCTGGCTCCACGGCCGCTACCCCACCTCGTTCGATAACGTCCCCGCGAAGGTGCACGAAGAGACTGGCGACCCCGTGGCCGGGCGCGTCATCGACTACCGCAACAACCCCAGCGGCTATGGTCCTGTCGCCTACATCGTTGGTGGGGCGCCGATCCCCTTCGTTGGTGACGGGATGAGGGCGAACATCGTGGGCCAGAAAGTGGTGGCGTCCATCGCTCTGGTGCTCACCGCGCTGTTCGCGGGTCTCGCCGCGCGGAGGCTGGGCTACAACCCCGGCTTCGTCGCGGGGTTCATCGGGCTCAACCCCCTGATGCTCTGGGAGTACGCGGGCAACGGCCACAACGATAGCCTCATGGCGGCGTTCGCCATGGCAGGGCTGGTGCTCATCCTCACCACCTCGTGGCCCAAACGCATCGGCGGAGTGGCGCTCCAGGGCGCGGCTGTGCTGACGAAGTTCGCCATCGCGCCGGCAGGGGTCCTGCTGGCGGTCTACTGGTTCCCGAAACTCAGGCTATTCGCCGCCGCTGCCGCCTTCCTCGCCGGCGTTGCCTTCATCACCCTCATCCTCACCAATAACCTGAACATCGCGACCGCGGGGCCCGCTGGCGCACTCACCTTTACCCCGTGGCGCATCCTCTACGATGCCTTCTCCGGCCCCGGAGCCGATACCGACCCCTACATCGCCCTCGGCTACGCCGTCTTCGTAGCCATCGCCGTCTACTTGATCCTCAGCGAGCGGCTGAAGACCGAGCAGGAGCTGGTCGGCGCCACGGCCTGCATGCTGTTCTTCCTCCTCTTCTTCAGCGCCAGCTACCTCCCCTGGTACCAGATCTGGTACCTCCCGTTCGCCGCGCTGTCGGGCCGGCGCTGGCTCATGGCCGGCACGCTCACGTTTAGCATCGGCGCCTTCCTCGTTATCCTCGCCCAGAACTGGAACGCCGTGATTATCATCGATATGGGCATCGACGAGCCGATGAACTACTCCGTTGTCACCCTCTGGCTCGCCGTAGGCGCTGCGCTCGCCGGGACCTGGTGGTACGACCGTGAACGCGCGCGCGCCGCCGCCGTCACCGCCCCGCGTACACGCCGCCAGCAGCTCCGGCCCGCGAAGCGAAGGCGGTAGGAGCCAGGCACCTCACTTCACAAAGCCCGGCTGGCACGTCCTGCAGAAGCTCGTGATCCGCTGGTTCGCGGTGATCTCCGAAATCGTCGCGCCGCACCGGGGACACGGTTTCCCACCCAGCCGATGAACGCGCATGAAGTCGCGCCGCTCTTCGTAGTCCAGCACCCCGTCCTTCACCATCGCCCCACGGACCAGCGGCGTGGCCCACTCCATTACCGCCAGCGCCGACTGGTAAAGCTTTCGCAGGTCGTCGTCCGAAAGCTCGGTCCGGGCCTTGTAGGGATTGATCTGGGCTTCCCAGAGGATCTCGTCGCTGTAGGCGTTGCCGATGCCCTGGACGATGGCTGCGTCGGTCAGGATGCCCTTGATCCGCCCGCGCTTCCGCTTCATCGCCGCGACCCATGCCTCCTCGGTGAACGCCGGGGCCAGCAGGTCGGGCCCGTTCGTCGCCCACCCGGGGATCGCCGAGAGGTTCTCCTGGGGCAGCAGGTACACCTTCCCCATCACGCGATCATCGACATAGCGCAACTGCTGGCCTTCTACCACCTCCACCACGATGCAGGTCTTTGCCGCCCGCCGGAACTTCGGGTCCACGTACTGGAAGCGGCCGGTGTGCATCGGATTGATGGCCAGCACGCGCCCGGAAGCCAGCGGGAACAGAAGGAACTTCCCGTGGCGCAACACCTGCCCGAAGACGTCGCCCGTCAGACCCTCGCGCAGCTCGCTCGCGGCAGTCCGCACCACCACCGGGATGCGCACTTCGACGGCGCCGATCGCCTTCCCGGTGATATGTTCGGTAAGGAACCCCCGGATGGCCTCGAGCTCGGGTATCTCAGGCATGCGCCACAGGGTATCGGAGTGGAGGCGTCTCGGGGTATGGGGAGAAGCTACCCGCCGAGCCGCTGTTCACGCTTCTCGACCGCCTGCTCTTCGGCCCGCCCGGTGGAGAACTCGCCCGCGACGCCCTGGGTGCGCTGCTGGCGCTCGGCTTCCGCCGCCGCGTCCCGCTCCTTGCGCCAGTCGTCCATGCTTTCATCGCGCCACGCCGGCTGGAAGGTCGCCGGGTCGCTCCTCGCCTGCTCTGAGCGCGTCACGCGCCACGCGGCGATGCCCCCAACCAGCAGGATCATCGGTAGCACGATCGCAGAAATGAGCGCGAACCCGGACATGGCCCCAGTGTCCTCCCTGCCCCGGCTGCGTACCAGACAAGACGAGGGAAAGACGGGCGGCGTCGGTTGTCGGACGTCCGCCCCAACCCCCGCCACAACCCCACCGCGTCCCTCGCCCGAAGGCCCATCGCTCAGGGCCAACTCCCATCGCCTATCGCCTCGCTGTTAGCGTCCCCAACGAGGTCATCGTCCCCTGCGACGCGTCGCTGTGTCCGGAGCGAGCAGTGGTCCTGGCGAGGATTGCCGGATTGGGAGGCAGGTGGCGACCACCCCTTCCAGCGTCGCCAACACGACTCGCCCGCTCCTTAGATGGCCGAGGCCAAGGGAGCGGGCGAGGTGGCGCTCATGTCAGCGCTTTGATGCTAGCGCTGCCGCACCATGAACAGCGCGGCTGCGCCGGCAATCATCGCCGTGATGGCTGCCCAGGGCAGTAGTGCGCCGCTGCCGGAACCACCACCGGCATTGCCGCTACCTGCGGATGGGGGAAGCGGCGTCGCCGTTCCGTCCTGAGGCGTTCCAAGCTGGGTTCCGTCGTCGTCAGCGGTGTTGGTCGGCGTAGGCGTCTCTACCGTCGGCGTGGGATCTGAGGACTCCAGCGTGGGTGCTGGGGACTCCAGCGTGGGCGCTGGGGACTCCACCGTGGGCGCTGGGGTCTCTACCGTCGGCGTAGGGGTCTCTACCGTCGGCGTGGGCGTCGGCGTGGGCGTCGGTGTCTCCACCGTAGGCGCAGGGGTCTCTACCG
>CAYPAZ010000220.1:0-4536 GCA_964408835.1 uncultured Anaerolineaceae bacterium | reverse complement strand
AGGGTAGCCGGTGGTGTGGGCGCTGGCAAGAGTGCGCCTTTACCAAACGACCGGTAGATCCGCCTCCTACAGGACGATGTTGAGCAGCTTGCCGGGGACGTAGATGACGCGCCGGGGCTCCTTGCCACCGAGCAGCTGGAGGATGCGTTCCGACGCGAAGGCGGCGGCACGGGCATCGTCTTCGGTGGCGTCGATCGCGAGCACGAGCCGCTCGCGGACCTTGCCGTTCACCTGCACGGCGACCTCGACCTCGTCGTCGCGGGCGAGGGCTTCATCGAAGGCGGGCCATGGCTGCACGTGGATGGAGTAGGGCTTGCCGAGCCGGCTCCAGAGCTCCTCTGTGATGTGGGGGGCGAGCGGCGCCGTGAGCAGCAGCATCGTCTCCACCGCTTCGCTCCAGGCGGCGCGGTCGACCGGAGGGGCCTCGCGGGCGCGCTGCATGGCATTGGTGAGCTCCATGAGGCGCGCGATCATGGTGTTGAAGCGGAAGGTCCCCGCGTCCTCCGTGGCCTGGCGGATCGTCTTGTGGACGGTGCGGCGGAGGTCGCGGGTGGCGGGGGCGTCCGGAAGTTCCGCGGACTCGACGGTGTCGAGCGCGAGGTACCAGGTGCGGCGTAGCCAGCGCTCGATGCCGGCCATGCCGGTAGGGTTGTAGGGGCCGCCCTGGTCCCAGGGGCCGACGAACATGAGCTGGCAGCGGAAGGCGTCGGTGCCATGCGCGGCGACCTGCTCATCGGGAGCGACGACGTTACCGCGGCTCTTGGACATTTTCTGCCCGTCGGGGCCGAGCAAGGTACCCTGGTTGAAGAGCCGGAGCATGGGCTCGTCGCCTTCGACGAGACCCATGTCGCGGGCGGCTTTCCAAAAGAACCGGGTGTAGAGCAGGTGCATCACGGCGTGGTCGGCGCCCCCGGTGTACTGGTCGACAGGGAGCCACTTCTGGGCGAGTGCTGTCGAGAACGGGCGCTCGGGGTTGTGGGGATCGACGTAGCGCATCTGGTACCAGCTTGAGCACATGAACGTATCGAGCGTGTCGGTTTCACGCCGGGCGGGCCCCCCATCGATGGGACACGGGACGTTCACCCATTCCTCGATCTGTGTGAGCGGGGACTGGCCAGAGGGTTTGAACTTCGGGTTCTCGGGAAGCAGCACCGGGAGGTCAGATTGCGGGACGGGGACGATGCCGTGAGTCTCGCAATGAATCATGGGGATGGGCGAGCCCCAATAGCGCTGGCGAGAGATGAGCCAGTCGCGGAGGCGGTAGCTGATGGTGCCTTCGCCGAGGCCCTTCTCTTCCGCGTAGGCGACGACCTTCGCGATCGCCTGGGACTCGGGCGTGCCATCGAATGGGCCGGAGTTGATCATGTTGCCACCGTGGACGATGGCGGCCTCGAGCGGCCGGGATACGTCGACGTCCGGGTGGTCATAGACCGGAGTGATTTCAAGGCCGAACTTCGTGGCGAATTCGAAGTCACGCTGGTCGTGGGCGGGTACGGCCATGACGGCGCCCGTCCCGTACGTGACCAGCACATAGTCAGCGATCCAGATTGGGATGCGGCTGCTGTTGAAGGGGTTCGTGGCGTAGCCCCCGGTGAAGACGCCTGTCTTCTCCTTTTCGGTCGAGAGCCGTTCGATTTCGCTCTGGCGGCTGGCGGCCTGGCGGTACGCCTCGACCTCGGCGCGGCGGTCGGGGGTGGTGACGCGCTCGACAAGGGTGTGTTCGGGGGCGAGGACCATGAAGGTCGCCCCGTAGACGGTGTCGGGCCGGGTTGTAAAGACGGAGAGTGGCTCATCGACGCCTTCGACCGGGAAGTCGAGCCGGGCGCCTTCGGAACGGCCGATCCAGTTGGTCTGCATGGTCTTGATGCGCTCCGGCCATTCGATCCCGTCAAACCTCAGGAGTTCGTCGGCATAGGAGGTGATTCGGAAGAACCACTGCGTGAGGAATCGCCGCTCGACGAGGTCGGCGGAGCGTTCGCAGCGGCCATTTACGACCTGTTCGTTCGCGAGAACGGTCTGGCAGCCGGGGCACCAGTTGGCGGAGGCCTCGGCCCGGTAGGCGAGCCCCGCCTGGTAGAGCTGGAGGAACCACCACTGGGTCCACTTGTAGTAGTCGGGGTCGGAGGTGATGACTTCGCGACTCCAATCGAAGCTCGAGCCCATGACCTTGAACTGGCGGCGGAAGTTGTCGATGTTGGCGTAGGTCCACTCGGCGGGGTCTGCGCCGCGCTTGATGGCGGCGTTTTCGGCGGGCAGTCCAAAGGCATCGAAGCCCATCGGATAGAGGACGTTGTGGCCCTTCATGCGCATGTAGCGCGCGTGCGTATCGGCGCCGGCGTAGTGGTACCAGTGGCCTGTGTGGAGGTCGCCGGAGGGGTAGGGGAACATCGCGAGTTCGTACCACTTCGGACGGGGATCATCATCGCGGGCGCGGTAGAGCTCATCGGCTTCCCAGCGCGCCTGCCATTTGGGTTCGATTACGTGCGGGTCATAGCGGTCAGCCACGCGGATATCCTCGTGAAGTCAAAGATTCGGGAGTTTGGGTGGGAGGGGGAGCAGGCACGCCCCGCCGGCTACGCGCCGCGGGGCGGAAGAAGGGCGAGAAGCTGTCCTGACTGTCGTGCGGTTGTCATGTTTCGGCCCTTTGGGGACACATCGTACATGAAACGGCGCGTATCGATCACTTGTCGTGGGTCTCGTAGGTGTGCCTGGGGCGGGTGCGCTGAGGGTTTCCGTGGCGGAACACCCAGTCGGACACTGGCTCGAGTTCGAGCACGACGATGATAAGGACCGTTCCCAGCACCGCGGACAGCCAGAGCTCGAAGGCGACGAGCATGCCCATGCCGGCCACGCAGAACATCGTCACAGCGGTGGTGATCCCATGGACGCCGGAGCGCCCGCGGAAGATGATGCCGGCGCCAATGATGGCGACGCCCTGCACCACGTAGGCGGGGATGCGCAGTTCCCCCGAAAAGCGGCCGGCTTCGGTGAACACCGCCGCGCCAAACGCAATGAGGCCCATGGTGCGGATGCCGGCCTCGTGGCCGCGGAACTCTCGCTGGAGTCCGACGGCCAGCCCGAGCGCCAGCGCAAGCACGACGCGAGCGAAGACTTCGAGCTGGTCCGCGTTGCTCATGGTTCTTCGTAGTGCGCGACGATCAGGGTTTCGAAGTTCCGTTCCCGGGAGCAGACACGGCAGGTGAGATACCAGAGCCAGACCTCGTCCGGCTTGCGGCCGTACTTCTCGCGGGCGGCGGACTCGAGATCCTTGAGGCGCTTCTTCATCTCGCCGAGGGGCGCGGGGACCAGGTGACTGAATGCCACCCCGCCGGGATGGACAATGCCTTTCGCGCCTTCGGGCGGGTCTTCAACTTCGAGGAGCACAGGCCGCCGGAACTGACCGGCGCCCAGGAGGACCATCGGGGAGTCCGGGACAGTCGCGCCGAGGGCTTCCGCCTGCTCCACCAGCTTCCACTTCACGGTGATGAAGGAGGTGGGTACGCCCAGGACGGCCGGGACCGCCGACTTAAGGAACGCGATATCGGACCAATCGCTCTCCACTTCGTGCCAATCGGCGGGGTCGAGGTGAGGGCAATCACACTCTTCGAGTTCTTCGTCGTCTGTCTCGGCAGGTTCAAGGGCGGCTTCCTCGGGCATCGCCTGAGGATACCAGAGGCTGCGCGCTGCCTCTTGGGTGCGCCGCCGGGATAATGGAGAGGGAGAGGTGTGCATGGCTCAGCGCGATTGGTGGCGGGATGCGGTCTTCTACCAGGTGTACCCGAGGAGCTTCCAGGATTCGAACGGGGATGGCATTGGCGACCTGCAGGGACTGATCGACCGTCTCGAGTACATTCAATGGTTGGGGGTGGACGCGGTCTGGCTTTCACCCACGTTCCCTTCGCCGATGGCCGACTTTGGCTACGACGTGAGCGACTACCTTGGGGTTCATCCCGACTTCGGAACCATGGAGACGATGGAGCGCCTCATCCGGGAGTGTCACGAGCGGGAGCTGAAGCTGATCCTCGATTATGTCCCGAACCACACATCGGAGCAGCACCCGTGGTTCGTGGAGTCGCGCTCGTCGCGGACATCGCGGAAGCGAGACTGGTATGTGTGGCGCGACCCCGGGCCGGACGGGTCACCGCCGAACAACTGGCGATCGGCGTTCGGTGGGCCGGCGTGGACTCTGGACGAGGCGACGGGCCAGTACTATCTCCACTCGTTCCTGAAGGAGCAGCCGGACCTGGATTGGCGGCATCCCGAGGTGGAGACGGCCATGCTGGATGTCTTGCGGTACTGGCTGGGGAAGGGCATCGACGGGTTCCGCATCGACGTGATGGGGATGGTGCTGAAACACCCTGAACTGAAGGATAACCCGCGGAATCCCGACTGGCGGGACGGCGACCCCTCCACGCCGAAGTACCTCGGGATCAACAACCACAACTACCCGGATGTGTACGACGTGGTCCGCAAGATCCGGTGGGTGTTCGACGAGTTCCCGGGGAGCATGTGCGTCGCGGAGGTGTTCGGCGAGCC
>CAYPAZ010000219.1:0-4538 GCA_964408835.1 uncultured Anaerolineaceae bacterium | reverse complement strand
GCTGGCCGGGGACTGGTACATGCCGATCTTCGGGAGCCCGAAGGTGACGGTCAGGTCTGGCGTGACTGTCGCCGGGTCCGCTGCTCCTGAGTCGGCGTCCACGCCGGTCGGGACATCGACCGCGATGAGCTTCGGCGGAGACGGAGACCGCCGGGCTTCGGCCAGCGCGTCCAGCGCCAGCGCGATGGGCTCGACCGGGTCAAGGGTTCGCTGCTTGCCGATCCCGAGGAGCGCGTCGACCACGAGGTCGGAGCCTGAGAGGAACGCCGTCAGGGTGGCGGGGTCCAGCGTATCGGGGGCGGCGACCGTGATGCCGCGTCCCTCGAAGTCAGCGGCCAGGGACATGTCGCGCCGCTCGCGCGGGAGGAGTACCTGCACCTCGGCGCCCCACTCCGCCAGGTGGCGGGCGGCCACCAGCCCGTCACCGCCATTGTTCCCTGGCCCGACAAGGACTGCGATCCGCCTGCCCTCGAGCGAACCCAGCATCAACCACGCCTCCTGCGCGACCGCCAGCCCGGCCTCCTCCATGAGCTGAGCTTCCGACGCACCTGCCTCGATAGCGGCCCTTTCGAGTCCGCGCATCTCGTCCACAGTGACGAGTTTCATCGCAGCCCCTCCTCTGCGATGAGCCGGGAGGCGGCGTCACCGAACCGCGGTGTGTCCTCCTGGGCCATCAACGCCCGTTCGCCGACCACTGACGCGATGGCGAACTGGCGCGAGTGGGTCAGGCTGATTTCCAGGCCGCGTAGCTCTATCTCCTTCGCGCGCCGGTCAGCTTTGCCGTAGAGGAAGACGAGTGGCTTGCCCCGCCGGTTCGGGAGAACTTCGATCTCGCGCCAGCTGATGCCCCGGACGCCGGTGCCGAGCGCCTTCATCACCGCCTCTTTGGCAGCGAAGCGCGCCGCCAGTTCGGCCACGCGGCCGCGGCAGTGGGTCACTTCGTCCTCCGTATAGATACGATTCAGGAACCGATCTCCGTGGCGGGCGATAACGTCGGCGATCCGGTCGATCTCAATCACGTCGACGCCGACGGCGTACTTGGTGGTCACGCCGCCATCGTACGGGAACAGCGCAGGGCTGCTCCATGATGCATAACGCCGGGGCCGGTAGCCCGCGGCCCTTCTATACTCGGCGCATGGTGGCGCAGCGGATTGATGGGGCGGCGATAGCCGCGGAGATCAGGGCGGAAGTCGCCGACCGTGTGAGCGCTCTGGCTGGCAGGGGGCTGATCCCGGGGCTTGCGGCGATCCTGGTCGGCGACGACCCCGCGTCCGTTAGCTACGTGACCTCCAAGGCGAAGGCGTGCGAAGAAGTTGGCATCTTCTCGGAGACCTTCCACCTCCCCGGCGATACCCCCGAAGCCGAGGTGCTGAACCTGGTGCGCGGGCTCAACGCCGACGACCGGTTCCACACGATCCTTCCGCAGCTCCCCGTCCCGAAGCAGGTCGACGACCTCCGCTACGTCGATGCGGTCGACCCGGTCAAGGACGTCGATGGGCTCCATCCTGTGAACCTCGGCCGATTGCTGCGCGGCGAAACTGACGGTGCCATCCCCTGTACGCCTGCGGGCGTGCTCGAACTGCTGCTTCGCACCGGAAACGACCCGGGGGGGAAGCATGTTGTCGTCGTCGGACGCTCCACGCTCGTCGGGCGGCCGCTGGCAGTCCTCCTCAGCAATAAAGCAAGGGGCGCGAACGCCACGGTGACCATCTGCCACACCGGAACCCCGGAGATCGGTCGCCACACCCGGGAGGCCGACATCGTCGTCACTGCGGCGGGCAGCCCTGGCATGCTCACCGCCGACATGGTCCGCCCGGGGGCCGTCGTCATTGATGTGGGTACCAACCGCATCGATGACCCGACCCGGGAGCGCGGCTGGCGGCTCGTCGGAGACGTCGACTACAGGGCTGTGCGCGAAGTCGCGTCCTGGATCACTCCTGTCCCGGGCGGCGTTGGTCCGATGACCATCGCGATGCTGCTGGTGAACACGGTGAAGGCGGCGGAGCGCGCGGCGCCGTAGTCCTCGCCAGTTACGCTTCTATGCGCCAAGCGGGCCCGTTTGGCACACTGGGAGGGTGGAAGAACTGCTGACCCGTGCCAACGCCCTCCTCGAGCGCATCTCCGACATCCTGGTGCGACTTTGACCTGGTTGCAGATGAGCAGCGCCTGGCTGAACTCGAGGCTAAGTCCGCGTCGCCCGACTTCTGGCAAGACTCCGAGAACGCCCGAGAGGCGATGCAGAAGCTTGCCTCTCTCCGAAGGAATGTTGAAACCTGGCGCGGCGTCGAGACTCGCGCCCGGGATGTGCGAGACCTCGTAGAGCTCGCAATCGCCGAAGGGGAGGGAAGCCTCGCGACCGAGGCCGCGGCGGAACTCGACGGGGTCGACCGCGACCTGGCGAAGCTCGAGTTCCAGCTCCACCTCTCTGGCCCCTACGACGAGCGCAACGCGATCCTGGCAATCCATGCCGGGGCAGGCGGCACCGACGCTCAGGACTGGGCAGAGATGCTTCTTCGGATGTACCTCCGGTGGGCCGAGCGCCGGGGTTTCGCCACCGACATCCTCGACCTGAACGAAGGCGAAGAGGCGGGCGTGAAGAGCGTCACCGTCGAGATCAAGGGAGACCATGCCTTCGGGAACCTCCGCAGCGAGCGAGGGGTCCACCGGCTCGTGCGCATTTCACCGTTCAGCGGCTCGGGCACCCGCGAGACGAGCTTTGCGAAGGTCGAGGTCCTGCCTGAGGTGGAGGGGGCCGGGGAGATCGAAGTGAACCCCGACGACCTCCGCATCGACATCTACCGCGCGAGCGGCCACGGCGGTCAGAACGTCCAGAAGAACTCAACGGCCGTGCGCATCACGCACCTGCCCACCGGCATCGTCGTCACCTGCCAGAACGAGCGCTCGCAAGGCCGAAACAAGGAAAGCGCAATGAAGGTCCTGGAATCGCGGCTCCTCGAGCTCGAGCTGGCCAGGCTCGAACGCGAACGCGCCGAACTGAAGGGTGAACATGTGGACATGGCATGGGGAAATCAGATCCGAAGCTATGTGCTCCATCCGTATAAGATGGTGAAGGATCATCGGACGGACTTCGAAACGACCGACACCACGGCCACCCTCGACGGCGAGATCGATGAGTTCCTGGAGGCGTATCTGCGGCAGCAGGTCGGGGAGGCTTCGTGAGGCGTTTCCTGGGCCCAGTTCTCTTGCTTGCGTTTCTTGCCGGCGCCGTCGCGGTCAGTACTTCGGACGCGAGGGCCGAGGTGAGCCTGGTATCCCAGTCCGTCGAGAACGGATTTCCGTCCTCCATCACTTTCAGGGTTCAAGTCGAAGCGCCCGGGGGGGTGAGCGAGGCAACCCTGCGCTACACTCTCGCCGGTAGCGGCTCCGGTGGGTTCAACCGCCCGGAGAGCATCCCGCCGGGTGACGAGGTCACCATCGAGCTCTCCCTCGTCACGAACACGCTGGCCAGCTACATCCCGGTTGGCAGCCTCTTCAGATACTCGTGGGAGGTCGAAGCCGGCGACGGCTCGGTCCTGGTTACGCCGGAGCAGGAGTTCCTCTATCTGCCGCCCAACCGCGAGTGGAAGGTTGCCGCGAACGAGATCATGGAGGTCTGGTACCACGGAGACCGTGACGCTACCGCCAACCAGTACCTCCAGGCGGCAACCGAGACCTACCGCACCTTTACCTCACTGCTTGGGGCAGAACTCCGCAGTTTGCCGGTGCGGGTTGTGCTCTTCGCGACGGAGTCGGAAATGGACCCGGCTAAGCGCGGCATGGGCACGGGTGGCCGTGATGAGCAGGTGGCGGTCTGCGGCCAGCAGGTGAGCCCGGTCGTGGTGTTCGTCCGTGCTGGCACCTGCGGTACGAACGATGTGACCGACACGCTTCGGCACGAGCTGGTGCACATCATCGTGGAGGAGGCGCAGGGCCTCGTGCAGATCCCGCTATGGCTGAACGAAGGTCTGGCGGTAGCGGGGCAGTCGGAGCCCGGCCAGGGCTTCACCGGGCCGTTCCAGGCCGCCGTCCGCACCGATCGGCTCATCCCGTTCGTCCAGATGACGCGCCCTGCTGCCGACCCCGCCCAGGTTGGGCTCTACTACGGTCAGGCGTACGTGATGACGTCGTACCTGCTCGACCGGTACGGGCCGACGGCGATGGGCGACCTGTTCGCGGCACTCCGAGCCGGTTCCCGGTTCGACGCGGCCTTCGAGGACATCTACGGAGCGGACCTCGCCACTTTCGAAAACGAGTTCCGCGAGAGCGTTGGGCTCGGGCCGGTGACGTCGCCCACAGCAGCCCCGACGCAGCCTCCAGAACGCCCGGCCGAGGCTACCCCGACCATCGCACCCGCGCCGCAGCAATCCGGCGGTTCGGGAGGTGGCCGGGATATCAGCCCGGTGTTCCTTGGGAGCCTGGGGGTTGCCGTCTTCTTCGCTCTGCTTGCGATGTTCTTCCTGCTGTTCAGCATGATGCAGACGAACAGCCGGGCGGCCGCGGCGACCCCGGGCGGGCCAGCTGCTCATCCGCCGGCCGCA
>CAYPAZ010000218.1:0-4540 GCA_964408835.1 uncultured Anaerolineaceae bacterium | reverse complement strand
CGAGTGTGCGGACTCTACCGAAACAGTCGGGGTGTGGTCAAGCACGAGTGCGGGGCCGCCGGCAGTTGCGCCCGGGGGGCTTGACGGGAGGAGTAGACTTGCGTGGCTGAAGACAGGAGGAGCAGACGATGCCGCTCACGCGTTACGTGAAGTCAGACGAGGAGATCGCGGGCCTGCAGGAGATCCTGGCGGCGCCTGCGTTCCTGGATATTCGCTCGCTTTCGGTGACGTTCGAGAGCGACCCGGTGGTGGTGCGTGAGTTGCTCCCGCCGCCGCTGCTCCCGGGCGAGCGGCCGGCGGTTTCTATTTCGGTGAGCGAAATCCGGCGGTCCAATTGCGTTGGGCCGTTCAACGGGTGCTCGGTGAATCTTTCGTGCTCTTACAAGGGCAAGCCCGGGCTGTACTGCCTGACGATGCCGATGAGTACGGACTTCGCGGTGGTTTTCGGGAGGGAGATTTACGCGGAGCCGAAGAAGCTGGCGGAGATCGAACTCGACGTGTACGGGGAGCACGCGCGGGGGACGGTGACGCGGTATGGGATCCCGTACATCGAGTTGCAGGGCCGATTCGACGAGCCGCTGACGCCACTGGAGAGCGAGACCGAAAGCTACCACTACTACTTCAAGTTCATGCCGGCGGCCGATGGGAGAGGGCTGGCCTTCGACCCGCAACTGGTGCGAGTGACCCACCGGGGCCGGGTGCACAGCCTGACGCGCGGGACTGGCACGGTCACGCTGCGGGAGTCGGCGCATGACCCGATCATCGACTTGCCGGTGCTTGAGGTAACCGGGGCGGCGCTGGCGGAGGTGGAGACGCACACGCGAGGGGAGGTTGTGGCGACGGTCCCGGCGGCGGAGTTCCTGCCGTGGGCGTACGGGAAGCTGGACGACATGGAGGTGTGGGCCGGCGCGAGCGTGCTGGCGACGGCATGAGCGGAACTGCGGAGGCGGCGGGGTATTCGGCTCAACTGGAGTGGCTCTTGAGGCAGTTCCACGAGAGCCTCGGGCGGGTGCCGGCGGGAAGACTGGGGTGGGCGCCCCAGGAGGGTACGAATTCGGCGATGGTGATTGCGCGGCATGCTATGGCAGTCGTGCGGGTTTACGCCCTTGGGTTCGGGGCCGGGTTCGAGGTGGAGCGGAACCGGGCGGTGGAGTTCCTCAACGAGGACATCGGCGAAGGAGACCATGCGTTTGCGTTGAGCGATCTGCATTACCAGCTCCTCGACCTGGTGGAGGAGCTCCGCCGGGGGATTGAGGGGCTGGGGGAGGAGGCGCTATCACGGAGGATAGTGCCGGAACAGCACCTGTGGGGAACTGGACAACCGAAGGCGATCTCGGGGCGGGAGGCGATCGTGGAAGCTATCCGGCACACGGCAATCCACCTTGGCGAGTTGCGGCTGACGTTGGAGCTGTGCGCGGTACGCGGGGGCGAGGGGTAGCCGGGTCGCGTTGGTCAGTAGCCGCGGGAGTCCCAGAGGAGGTCGGGATTCCCTGTGAGGTGGCACTGGTAGCGGGCGGCGACGAAGAGGAGGTCCGACAGGCGGTTGAGGTAGGGGATGACGCTGACGCCCACGGATTCCTGGCGGGAGAGGCCGATGGTGACGCGCTCGGCGCGGCGGCAGACGGTGCGGGCGACGTGGAGTTGGGCTGCGGGGAGGTCGCCGCCGGGGAGGATGAAGGAGGTGAGGGGTTCAAGGGATTCGTTCCAGGAGTCTATCCAGGCTTCGAGTTGCTCGACGTGGCGGGGTTCGACCTGGGGCACCGGGTACTTGTGCTTGTCTTCCTCGGTCATGGCGAGGTCGGACCCGAGGTTGAACAGGACCTGCTGGATGACGAAGAACGCTTCGTGCATGGAGTCGTGGAGGCCAGCGGCGACGGCGACGCCGATGACGCTGTTGAGTTCGTCGACGGTGCCGTAGGCCTCGATGCGGGGAGAGTCCTTGGGGATGCGTTTGCCGCTGGCGAGTGCGGTGGTGCCATCGTCCCCGGCGCGGGTGTAGACGCGGTTGATGCGGACCATGTGGGTAGCATGGCGGATCAGGGGCGGGGGTGCGACTTCCCGGATGGATGCGGTTCGGACACAATGCGGGGACGATGCCGCCCGAGGAGAACCGATGACCGAAGTGAGCGTGCAGCGGTGCATTCGCTGCCACATGCCGTACACGAACGCGCCTCATCTGATGGCGGGGCGGGCGTACTGCTGCGCGAGCTGCGCTGTGGGCTCGGCGTGCGAACATCAGCGGGTACACCGGGCGGCGAACGTGCGGCGGTATGACTCCACGTTCAAGCCGTGCCGGCGCGTCGTCAGGCATTCGACGCCGTATGAGCCGAGCGTGCCGGAGAGGGACTGATGGGGTCGCGACCGGCGGAGGGGTTGAGGGAAGGGCTGGAACTACCGCCATACCGACTGGTGGCGTTCAACTCGGCGACCGCTTCGGAGAACAAGATCCACGATGACGATGTGGCCCGGCAGTACGGGTTCCGGGGTGGGTTGGTACCGGGGGTGACGGTGTACGCCTACATGACGCGGCCGGTGGTGGAGGCGTTCGGGATCGAGTGGCTGGGGCGGGGCAGCGGTTACGCGAGGTTCCTGCAGCCCGTCTATCACGGGGACGAGACGGTTGTGCTCGCGAGGGTGGACGCCGCGACCGAGGACGAGACGCGACTCGGGCTTGAAGTGCGGAACAGCGAGGGGGAGTTGTGCGCGACGGGATGGGCGAGCCTGCCGAACGGCGCTTGCGCGCCGCCCCCTGACCCCGCGAGCTATCCCGAGGCCGACCTGCCGGCTGAGCGGCCGGCGGCCTCGGAGGCTGCTTTACGCGATGCAGACCCCCTGGGAACCGCCCGGTTCCGGTTCGAGGCAGGCGACAAGGCGAGCGACTTCCTCGCGAGCATCGGCGACGACCTGGACGTCTACATCGAGCACCAGGTGGCCCATCCCGGGTTCCTGATCCGGTACGCGAACACGGCGCTGGCAGCGAACGTCCTTCTGGGGCCCTGGATCCACGTTTCGAGCGAGGTAAGGCACTTCAGTCTGGTACGGGACGGGGACGAGGTGGCAGCCCGCGCGAGGGTCAAAGACCTGTTCGAGCGAAAGGGACACAGGTTCGTCGAGATCGACGTGCTATTGGTTGCGAACGGTGACCGGCCGGTGATGCGGGTCGACCACACGGCGATCTACGATGTGCGACGAACCAGCTAGCAGACTGCTAGCAATGTGCTGGCATAGACACGCCTACGACGCCGCTTATGTCGCGCTGACGGAGGCGCTGGAAGGTGCGCTTGTGACCTGCGACACCCGACTGGCGCGGGCGGGAGTGCGCTGCCCGGTCACGGTCATTCGCAGCTGAGGGCCCGCGCGACCTCTGACGGCCGATCCCGCTCTTTCGCGGGCGTTGATACACTGGGGTCAAGGGATGGTGGCTCAACATGGCTGACCGGATTGAGCGCGAGATAGAAGAGATTCTTTCGAAGATCGACGACCTGCCGGAAGACGGCGGGAAGAAACCGATCTCGATCACGGAGCACCGAAGGACCCCGAAGTTTGACGAGGGGCCGCGACGATCGGCGCTGGACCGATTGGACCCGGCGGTGCTGATGATTACCGGGGCCGGGGTGATGCTCGGGGGGTTGGTGGTGGCGAGCTTCGCGGAGGCGTTTATCTGGGTTTCGCTGGCGGGTGTTGTGGTCTTCCTCGGGGCGTTCCTCCTTTCGTTCTTCCGGAGGGAACGACCGGCAGGAGTAGATGGCCCACCGAACGCCGGGCCGAAGAAGGTGTTCTGGCGCGACCGGTACATCGAGGTAGAGCCGTACAAGCCCGGTCCGATGTCGCGGTTGCGGTCGAAGCTGAAGCGCCGTTAACCATTGCCGCGCCCTTTACCCGGGGCGGCCGTAGTCTCGTTGAGATGATCAGACTCGCGGCAACGCTGCTTGGGGCGGCGGTGATCCTCGCCGGGTGCAGCAGCCTCGGGGACAGCCGAGCTCCCACGTCCCCCGGTTTAGAAGATGCGACCAGCACACCGGCGGCTTCGCTGCCGGGAGACGAGCGGACGCCAGCCCCCAACCTGGACGGGCCGAACGCTCACGACTCCGGGAACGCGTACAGGCACGTACAGGAGCTGGCGGGAGTCATCGGGACCCGGGTTTCGGGGACGGAGGGGGAGCGGCAGGCCACGGAGTACATCCGGGCGCAGTTCGAGTCGTACGGGTACGTGGTGGAGGTGGAGGAGTTCAGCTTCCAGAGCGCGGGCCGGTTCGCGAGTGTGAAGGCGGGCGACGAGGAAGTACAGGCGGTGGCGCTGGAGGGGACGAGGTCGGAGGGAGCTGCGGGGCCCGGGGTGTTCGTTGGGCTGGCTGCGCTAACCGACCTGAGCGGCCTCGACCTGAGCGGGAGAGTGGCGATAGCCGACCGGGGGCTGCTGACGTTCCGAGAGAAGTACGAGAATGTGGTCGCGGCGGGGGCGGTCGGGCTGGTGATCATCAACAATCAGCCCGGGATCTTCGCGGGGAACCTGGGCGTAGAGGCCGAGATCCCGGTGGTG